>JBDTIP010000099.1:0-10297 GCA_039936295.1 Gemmatimonadaceae bacterium | reverse complement strand
CATCGCAGCACCCCGCGGCGCCACACGCGACAGCGGCGTCGATCATTTCCGCGAGTGAAGGCGGAGCCGGCGCCAACAAAGAGCTCCTGAGCCTTATTTACAACAGCACGCATGATTGCATGTTCCTGATGCGCGTCGAACGACACGGTGTGTACATATGCGAGTCGGTGAACCGTTCGTATCTTCGAACCACCGGCCTCGTCGAAAGCCAGGTCATCGGCCTTCGCCCGGAGGACATCCTGCCCCCAGACGCTGCCGCGCTGGTATTGGAGCGCTATCAGGCAGCCGTCGAATCGCGCACGGCCCTGACCTACGCCGAGGACATATTACTTCCGGCTGGGCGTGTGGTCTTCGAGACGATCCTCACACCGATCTTCAACGCGGCTGGCGACTGCACGCACCTGCTTGGCGCGCTGCGCGACGTCACAGCGCGCACGGTCGCCGAGGAAGCACTACGCGACGGCGAGCAGCGATACCGGCAGTTGTTCGAAGGGAACGGCTCGGTGCAGTTCCTTGTCGACATTGCGACGTCTACGATCCTCGACGCCAATCCAGCTGCCGAGCGATTCTACGGATGGACCCGAGCGCAGATGCGCGGAATGGTCGTCTCGGAGATTGCCGACATGACCGTTGAAGAATGGCAGGGATATGTGGCAACAATCGCGGCGGGCAAGAACGGGTCCGTTGTGCGCACACATCGGCTCGCCTCCGGTGAACGGCGGATGGTCGAGGTCTTCGCCAGTGAGTTCGCGCTAGGTAACGCGCGAGTATTCCACTCGATCGTCCACGACGTGAGCGACAGGCTCCAGGCCGAGGAGACACTGCGCGATTCGGAGTCCAGATTTCGTTCCGCGCTCGACAGCAGCCTCGACATCTTTACGGTGCTCGACACTGTTCGCGACTCCGAGGGCGCGATCATCGACTTCAGGGTGGTCGAAGTGAACGCGCGCGCCGGCACCGTGCTTGGTGTGGACGCATCGCGCATGATCGGCCGAAGCCTCGGCGAGCTGCTGCCGTACGCCGCGAACGGTGCACTCCTCAAGAGCCTGGTAGGCGTTGCGGAAACGGGTGAGGCAACGGAGACAGAAATCCAGCCTCGCGTTGGCCCCCTTGCGGACAAGTGGCTTTCATGCCACATCGTCGCATTGGGACGCGGCGTCGCTATCACCGCGCGTGACGTTACCGACAGGAGGCGGACTGAGGACGATCTCCGCGCCCTGAGCCTTGTGGACTCTCTCACGGGTCTCTTCAACCGGCGCGGGTTCGAAGCAGTGGCCGCCCAGCAGCTGAAGAGCGCCGAGCACTCCACCAAGTCGTCATTTCTGTTCTACTTCGACATGAACGACTTCAAGACGATCAACGACACCTGGGGCCATGCGGTTGGCGATGACGCGTTGATGCGCATGGGCGAGGTTTTGCGACTCACGTTCCGCGAAACGGACGTCGTCGCGCGAATGGGGGGCGATGAGTTCGTCGCACTCGCACTGAATTGCGGCGAGGTCAGTAATACTGTACTGATGCGTCTTCGCACCGAGCTGGCGCAGCAGAACGCCCGTAATACGCTGGCCGGAATCCAGTACGAGCTTTCGACCGGAGTCGGAATTGCCCGTTTCAGTCCCGACGCCCCACGCTCGCTCGAAGCGCTACTCTCGATCGCGGATCGTGAGCTGTACCTGGACAAGCGCCACGGAGCCCGCGAAACGGCCTGATCCGCGCCGCCTGCATGGGCGGCTGGTCCGAATGTCGCAAGAGCCTGGCCGTGCCGGTATGCCGGACCCAGCGTTTATCTTGAACGAGACATGGACCCCACCAAGATCTCCGTACTAGTCGTCGACGACGAGCCAGCGCTTCGCGAGGTGCTGACGCTCCGCATTCAGGACTGGGGCTACACCGTCAACACGGCGGTGGACGCGTCCGACGCCGAGCGAGCAATGGAGCGCGAGCGCCCCGACGTCGTAATTTCGGACGTCGTCCTGCCGGGAATATCAGGTGTGGACCTGCTGCGCTGGCTCAGGCGACACGACGACCACCTGCCAGTCATCATGATGACTGCACACGGTAACATCGACGCCGCCGTCGAGGCAATGAAGGCTGGCGCGCGCGACTTTCTCACGAAACCGCTGGATTATGCTTCGTTGCGCGCGCTGCTGGATGCAATTTCCGCTGAGCGCCAGCAGCGCGACCTGGACCACGAGCTGGATGCAAGCCTCCAGGGTACCGGGAGCCTCGGTGGTCTCGTCGGTCGCAGCAAGTCGATGCGCGAGCTGCACCGATTGATTCAGCTGGTTGCTTCGAGCGACGCGTCGGTGATCATTACCGGGGAGAGTGGCACCGGCAAGGAAGTGGTGGCGCACGCGATCCATACACTCAGCGCCCGGCGCAATAAACCCTTTATCGCCATGAACGCTGCGGCGATCCCCGAGGGGTTGATCGAGAGCGAACTGTTCGGTCACGAGCAGGGTGCTTTCACCGGCGCAACGCGCGCGCGCCCGGGTAGCTTCGAGCTCGCCAACGGAGGAACTCTGTTTCTCGACGAGATTTCGGAGATGCCGATCGCGCTCCAGCCCAAGCTGCTGCGCATCCTGGAAGAATCCCACGCACGCCGCCTCGGCGGTAGCCGCGAAATACAGTTCGACGTGCGCGTCCTCGCCGCCACCAACCGCTCCGTCGCGGCCGCGGTTCGCGACGGGCTGTTGCGCGAGGACTTGTTCTATCGCCTCAACGTTTTCGAGATCGCGCTCTCACCACTCCGGGAACGCTCGGACGACATCGCGCTCCTGTCGCGGCACTTTGTTCGCGAGTTCAGCGCGAAACACGCAATTCCGATCGAGGGAGTCAGTGAAGCCTCGCGGGGACTACTCGAATCGTACGGTTGGCCTGGGAACGTGCGCGAGCTGCGCAACGTGATAGAGCGCGCGGTGATCGTAGCACGCGGCGGCTGGATCGTACCGCGCCATCTGCCGGCACACATCCAATCGCTTCGCGCAGGCACGCCGTCAACGTTCCAGATGCCTGTCAACGCGACCCTCGCCGACGCGGAGCGCATGCTCATAATCCACACCCTCGAGCGAACGGGCCAGAACAAAGCCGAGGCTGCGCGCCAGCTTGGCCTGGACGTAAAGACGATCCGTAACAGGCTGCGAGCGTACGGACTGGAGAAATGACGGTCGCTACCAAGCTCCGCGCGGCATTTGCACTGTACATAACGCTGCTCGGGATCCTGCTCATCTATCACGTGAGCACCATCCGCCGTGTGGTCGAGACGGGCCATGAGCTTACGGAACTGTCTGCACGCTTGCGAGAGAACTCCACGGATCAGGTCTCACGCGTCGCACAGCTAAGCGAGAACGCGGCGAAGTTTTCGGTGACACACGATCCGGGTTACCTAAACAAGTTCCGTCAGCTCACCAGAGCGTACGCGGCGGATTTCGAGCGACTACAGCTGCTCCAACTCAGCCCGGGCGAGCGACGTCAGGCCGATGTGCTGGCACGACAGTGGTCGGCGCTGGGCAACCCAGCCGCGCGGCTCGGTTCTTTCGGCAAACTCGGCTCCTCCGAGGCGGCGCAGGATTCGCTCGGCGTGCTGCTCGGCTCGCTGGACGCTCTACAGCTTCAGACACAACGCGTTGGTGAAGCGGCCCAGGCGACGATGGAAGGCCGGCTGGCCGCGTCATCAGCCGCGGCGAATCAGGCCGAGCACATTTCGTGGATAGCCGCAATTGGAATATTGCTTTTGAGCGCCGCACTTTCCGCGCTCATAGCGCGGTCGATCTCGGAGCCGCTACATCGCCTCACGGAAGGTACCAAGCGGGTCGCGCAGGGACAGTTCGACTACCGGCTCGATAGCGCACGCGACGATGAGTTCGCGCAGGTTGCGCGATCGTTCAACACGATGACCGAGCGCCTCGGCGCCCTCGAAAGCATGAAGCGCGACTTCGTGACCGGCGTGTCGCACGACCTCAAGACTCCGCTGACGTCAATGCAGGAAACCATCAGCATCCTGCTGGATGAAGTCCCTGGAAAGCTGACCGACAAGCAGCGAAGACTGCTCGTCCTGAACCGGAATAGCGGCGAGCGTCTGTCCGCGATGCTCGCGAAGTTGCTCAACCTGTCTCGCCTCGAGGCTGGCCTCGAGCCGGACCTGCAGGCGTGCGACGGAGCACAGCTTTTGCGTCGCGCCATCGAGCAGGTGGAGGGAGCGCGTGCAGAGCAGGATCTTCAGCTCGACCTTACCCTTCCCGACTACCGCGTTCTAGTGGAGTGCGACAGTGATCGTACCCTTCAAGTGCTGGACAACCTGCTCGAGAATGCGATCAAGTTTTCGCCTGTGGGCGGACAGGTTCGTGTGGAAATGAGGTCCGTTGATGAGCGGCCGCTTGAGATAGAGCCTGCGCGGTGGCGGGGCGTCCGCAGCAAGCGGGCTGACGCGCACGTGATGTGGATCACCGTCGCCGATCGCGGACCCGGCGTACCTGACGGAGACAAGGAGAGAGTGTTCGACCGCTTCTACCAGACAGCGTCGGGGCGAGCGGTCACGCGCCGCGGCGTGGGACTGGGCCTCACCATCTGCCGCGAAATCGTCAGCGCGCACGGCGGAGCGATCTGGATTGCCGACAATCCGGGCGGCGGTAGCGTGTTCAACGTACTGCTTCCCGGGGCATTCCGTGCGTCGCCGGACACTGCGATGGAACAATCAGCTGCCGAGCGCTCCTCGGCCAACGCATGACGAACACGCGCAATGCGGGCGCGATAGTCGCGATTCTTACAGTTGTCGCCTGCGCGAGCACGCAATTCGATCATGACTTCGACGCGCATAGATGGTCCGATGCCGCCAGCGCGCTTCAGGCGGATTCGACGGTGCTCGCAAGCGAGAGTGGTCTGTTCAAGGCGGCGATGCTGTACAGCTTCCCGGATCGACCCACTTACAATCCGACGCGGGCTCGCGAACTTTTTGAACGCCTGCTGCGCACCTACCCGACCACAGGGGAGCGGCATGTCGTAAATGATCAGCTCTCGCTGCTGTACGAGATCGAGAAAACAAAAACTGCTTCCATGGCGTCGGCGGAATCGCTCCGGTTGCGGCTCGCGCAACTCACAGCGGACACGGTGCGGCTTCACGCAAGTCTTGATTCGGCTGCAACTCAGCTCCGCGCGGAACAGGACCAGAACGGGCTGCTGCACAAGGTATCAACTCGCCTGGAGAACGAAATCGCCGAGCTTCGGAGCGAACTAAATCACCTGAAGGCGATCGATCTCGGTCCACACACGCATGGCTCGCCCGGCGACACGACAGCGAAGAAGCCGACACGGCGCTGATGAGCCGCGCAGATGCAGTTTACGCGCAAATACAAAACTGGTGCGGTGCCATTGTAGCGGCGCCGCAGCGGCTTCGCAAACACATCATTGCACGCTGGCCGACTCGAGCGGTATATTGGCATGCATGCGTCGCTCGTTGCCCGCCTGCGTGCTAAGAACACTTTTCGCAACCTGGTTCGCCATTGCGTTTCCGATCCAGGTTGCGCTGGGTATGCCGGCAATGGGCGGGATGGCGCATATGGACGCCATGGGCGGCAGCAGCTCTTCTGCTCGGGGACTTGCGTGTGCCCCCCATTCCGGCGCTTCGAAAGCTACGCCAGAACGGAACCCCGGGCGCCAGCACGATTCGTCGCATGAATGCTGCAGCGCGGCCTGCTGCTGCCCCGCGGTGGCTGCGCTCGACACTCCACACAACGTCGTCCCGCCTGCACAACATCGTACAATCGAACCGACCGACCAGAATTGGAGTGCTACCTGCGTCGTGCCAACACGCAGCGCGTACGCTCGTCCTTTTGCGACGGCTCCCCCCAACTCGATAGTCTAGGAATTTCAGAACTATCGCCGAGTCGAAGCGTGATGCGAATGTAGTCACGCCGCCTCGAGTCCCTTCGCAAAATCAATGAGTCAATATACCTGTCGCTCCGTTGCGGGCGATGCGTTCGAACGCGTGCGCCTCGGTCTCACGAGCGTGTGCATCTGCCTTATCGTGGTTCCGCAGCATGCCTCAGCACAGTCGCGGGATTCCACGCGCAAGGATTCCACCGCTCGCAATCCTGCTGCGCTACAGGCCGTGACGGTTACGGCATCGCCGGCCGACCACCGCGCGCCGTCCACATCCACGCACGTTACACAGCAGCAAATCGAGCTCGCACCCGCGGCAACCCCGTGGGACTTGCTTCGCCAAACCGCTGGCGTTGAAGTCCATCAACAGGGACAGGGACCGGGGTTTGCGTCTGACGCATCCATTCGTGGCTTCAGCTCGGACCACTCCACAGACATGGCGTTGTGGGTAGACGGCGTGCCGATCAATGAACCCGTCAACGGACACGCGGAAGGCTACAATGATTGGAGCCTGCTGTTTCCGCTTGCGATCCAGGACATCGATGTGATCAAGGGGCCCGTGAGTCCGCTTTATGGCAATTTCGCAGTCGCGGGTGTTGTGAATGTGCGCACGCTCGAACGCATGCAAGGCACACAAGCAGTTGCAACCGTCGGCTCATTCGGTCGCGTCGACGGAACGGTTCTTTCGGGTTTCGATCACGGCGCCGACGGTGGAGTATTTGGACTTCGAGCGAGTCGTGAGGACGGCTTCCGCCCGAACAGTGAAGACGATCTGACGCAGGGTCACGCGCGTCTCGTGCACGACATCACTCCCAACGTCACGCTCGACGCCGGCGTCGAACTGTACGCCGCGAGCTGGAACTCTGCCGGCTACCTCAGCGAGCGGGAGTTCGCCGACCGTCAGTACGATATCATATCCAATTCTACTGACGGCGGTGACAAGCAGCATGCACAGGAGCGTGTCAGTTTGAGAGTGATACACAACTCGCTGCTGTGGCGGTCCACGGCATACGCGACGCAGGGCAACTGGCAGTTGTTTCTCACGATTCCACGTGCAGGCGGCCAGTTCGAAGGTTCAGGAAGCCAAACCGAAGAGATTGATACGCGCACCGGCTATGGGCTCACCAGCGCGGTATCCACGAGTCTCGGGGCTACAACTCTGACACTGGGTACCGTGGGTCAGCTCGATAACGCCAAGTATCAGAACTACTTCACCACAAACAGAAGTCGCGATTCAGTCGATGTGCGAGCGCGCGGGCAACAACTGTCGGGCGCGCTATTCCTTGCGTCGACCACGTCGCTCGGGCCTCTACGGCTGGATATTGGCGGCCGGTATGACCTGCTCGGTACGCGGTCGACTCCAGATACTGTCGGCGGAGAGTCCGTCGGCCGCGCGCACGCGGTGTTGTCTCCGAAATTCGGCGCGCTGCTACGCATCGCGCCGCACGTCTCTCTCTATGCCAACACTTCCAAAGGCTTCCGCTCGGCGGACGGCGTCCTGACCGACCCGGCACTAGTCCCGATCACCGTGTGGGCCTATGAGAGCGGGCTCAAGCTCGACGCGGCCACCTTCACTGCATCCGCGGCTGTGTTCCGGATGAACGTGAGCAACGAACAGACTTTCAATCCGCTCACAGCTGGTTCGTTCAACGGTGGGGCAAGTCGTCACCAAGGCGTGGAGCTCGAACTGCACGGGGCTATCGATCAGTTCGTGACGCTGTCCAGCGATTGGACGTTCAACGACGCGCGATATACCAAGCAAGTTGCCGCCGGCAACGACCCGTTCAGCCTTCCGGTGATACTCGATGGACTTCGGGTCTACAACACTGCGCGCTACGTCGGCTCGACAACGCTCGACATCTCGCCAAATCGTAGCGCGGAATCGCCATGGACCGTTCAATTGAGCGGTAACTGGGTCGGCCCCTACGCGCCGTTTGACGAACCCGGAGTCGCGCTCGGCGCGTACGGGTTGGTGCATGCAAGTGCCCATTTCCGGCTCAACAATACCGTCGGACTCGATGTCGGCACTCGCAACATGCTAGATCGCGCGTACCCGGAGCTTGTTGCCGATCACCTTGTGTCGCCCGGCGAACCCCGATCGGTCTACGTGGGCGTGAAGTATGTAGTGCGGTGATGCCAGTCGAGCGGCGCTTGCCGGCCGATTTTAACAGCACAACGGGATCACTTCACACGAATGACGTACAGTCTACCGGAACTGTTCGCGGCAACTCCGCCTCCGGTGCCGCTCGAAATGCTGATCGTCCGCGCGCCGCCGTTGGTTTGGTCGGTAATGAAGTAGTCTGCCGAAGACGACGGAACGCCAATTGTGACGGAACTGGATCCACTGCCGATCGAGTGCACGGGAAGATAGGTCGGCTCAGAACACGCCTGATCCGGGCACAGGTTGCTCACGATATCCCGCAGGTTGTAGCTCCGATAGTTGTACTGCGGGGCGAGCCCGGGTATCCCCTGGCCATCGGTGTACATCGTCACAAGCCAGTGGGCCAGGAGCGTGTCGAGCGGAGCGCCGGCGTGGATGGTGAGATTCGTCTGCCCCGTGTCGGGGCCGGCGACGAGTGCTCGAGTCAGAGCGCGCGGGCTAGCGTTGGAGAACCAGTCCGCGGTGTACCGAAGGAGAGCCCAGCCTGCTCCAAAGGCGGCGAGATCGCCCTCCTCTCGCTTATCTGTAACGAGTGCACCGACGGTGTCGGGCCGAGTGGCGTATAGTTGTGTGCGCTGGAAGTTCTCCATGAAGAACGTGTCCAGCAAGTTGCTGTTCATGTTCTGGACGTCTTTGAGGGTGATCGTGGAGAGATCGCCATAATTCTGCCCCGCGCTCGCCAGCTCGGCGCGCCCGACGTTGTCTTCCGCCATCGACGACAGCGCCTCGTCCAGCCACGCCGATTCGAAATTGTCGTTGTTGATGTAGCGGTTGCCGGAATTGATCGCGTGCTGAAGCTCGTGCGCCATCGTAGCGCGCGTCTGCTGCTCGACGAACGCAACGGAGAAGACATTGCCGTAGACACTGCCTCCGCTCGCCGTAGAATCCGGCACCATCATGTAGAACATTTCAGCCTGGTTGCTCTCTGGGCAACCGCCCTGGGCTTCTGATACCGGCGGGAAGAAGTCGCCGGCAAAGGTGTAGCCGCCAACGAATCCCTGAGTTGCCGCAGCGCCGGGCGCAGTGAGCTGATTCACCGCCGGAGTAAAGAGTATGTAGACGTGTCCGTTGTGATCGATGTCAGTCGGCGGCCCAAAATATCCGGTTTCGGTGGGATAGACGTAGGTATCGAATTCCTTCGCGATGCTGTCGTAAGCCGCGGCCGTGAAACCACTGTTGAGCGCACGATTATCGGTCATGATAATCGCGTCGGTTGAGACCGCTTCGACGGTTGCCGTCACAGTGGAGTAGCCGACGCATACATCGTTGCCGTTGCCGGGAACGTTGAACTGGAACTGCTGTCCGACTGTCGGCACGGTACCAACCGGAACGTTGTCTGCGCGCCGCAGCGTTGACTGCGACTTCGCGGCAATGCGGCGCGCCTGGAGGTGTGACCGTTCGTACGAGCGAACCTTCGCCTCGAACTGAGCACCGCGCAGACCACCGACACGAGTGTACTGCGGATGTATGAAGGGCGACTGTATAGCCGCGACCGCGGCGGACGGAACTGGCGAAGTGACATGATCGCCAGTCACTGTATACTGCGGCACGCTGCCAGTGTCGCCAGCCACATTGGCCGCGACGATCACATACTGAGCCGACGCGAGCGACCCCGGGATCGTGAGACCGTTGGACGCCTGGGCGAATGTGAGAACGCGAACGTCTCCGACGACCATCGTGCTCAGATCCGGCGAACCCGCATACCTGGACGCCAGAAGATCCCTCGACAGTCCAGTTGGAGAGTCGCTGCAGGCGAACACGAGCGCAGGGACGATCAGGATGGAGCCGCCACGCACGAGGCCGCCGATGCGGCTCGACCACGCGCTCACTGGTGCACCAAACGCAGGAAAGGCCGCATAGGCGACCTTTACTTCCAACTGCCATCGGTTGTTCCACCCGGGCCGGCAGGAGTCGAACGTGCGCGCTTGATCGTGGAGCCGACAGTTGGGGTGCGCCGAGCGCGCGCACCGGTAGTCCTTCCGGCCGAGCGATCCGTCGATTCTTAACGAAATCTTGAGCCAGCCAGATTTTGCTTGAATTCGCGTGAATCGCCGGGATCAATCAGTTGTGGCGTCAACTGCGGCGCCACACCTCTCGCTCCTTCCATAACGAGTAGATGGCGGGGAGCACAACGAGCGTGAGCATCGCGCCGGTGAGCATCCCACCCACCATCGGCGCAGCAATGCGTTTCATGACGGCGGCGTCCACATCGGTCCGATTAGCCAGCTCGCCACGCTCACCGCGCTCGTGATATGCCCA
>JBDTIP010000098.1:0-12791 GCA_039936295.1 Gemmatimonadaceae bacterium | reverse complement strand
CGGTGCGCGCCCACACGCGGCAGGAGAGCACCTGGTACTGCAGCCAGCGGTTCAGCAGAACATCCATCGCGCGATCGGGAGTCGTAACCTGAACGGTGTCGAGGATGTCGTCCCAACGGCGAGTGACCTCGTGTAAGACAGCGTCAAGATCGGCCATTCGGTACCGTTTGATGAGCGCGACGGCTTCGTCTCTCGTCTCCGATTCACCGAGAAAGAATACAACCTCTGCCTCACCCTCGGCAGCAAGTTCGATTCTGGCCTGAAGCGCACTGCAGGGATCGAAGCCGCCACCCGCGCTGTTGGAGAGCGGTGTTGATTGGGCAAGTGCAGCTGGGCCGTCGAGTGCACCGTCGCGGCCCAGAAATTCCGTTCGATCTCCGGTCCATGATGATTGCTGCCCCGACAGATCCGCGAACGCCACGTATGCCGCAGAATCGGATTGCCAGTGACACCGCGCCAGCATCGCGCGAGTCTCGCGATCGATTTCGGTTACGATGAACGGAGCGCAGGCCGTTCGGGATGCCCCGAGCACCCATTCAACGTAAGCGGTAACCGAGAGATGCCGCCGCCGGCCCGAGTGATTTCTGATCTTGAGCCGCGAGATCTTTATCGCGTCATCCACTGGCACATACTGCACGAGCTCAAGCGAGAGGCCGTGTGACGTGTGTTCGAATCGGCTGTAACCCTGGCCGTGCGTGACAATGTACGGTGCAGTGCGCTCGCGGATTGGCAATGCAGTCGGCGTCCACACCGTCCCATCATCCTCGTCGCGCAAGTACAGCACTTCACCCGGACGATCACTGACCGGATCGTTGCACCATGGAGTCAACTGGTTCTGCTGACTATTTTGCGCCCACGTGTACCCACTACCTTCGGCCGAAACCTGAAAACCGAACGACGGATTGGCAATCACGTTGATCCAGGGTGCCGGCGTCGACTCTCCGTCGGTCAGCACAGTCACATACTCGCGTCCGCCGTTGACGAAACCGCCCATACCGTTGAAGAACTCGAGTTCTCGACGTGGAACAGCGGACTGCGCGAGTTCGTTCGCTGACTGATCAGTCAGATCGCGCTGCGCTTCGTGCTGCGCTTCGTGCTGCGCTTCGTGCTGCGTCAATCGCGCATTGGTGGGTTGCGGCTCCCCAGGCGCGTTCAACTGTTCAGCGAGACTGCCATGGTGACTGAGGAATACCGCGCGCGCGACGCCCAGTAGCAGGTTTCGGGTCGCGGGCGAGAGCTGTTCGCCTCGCAGAATGTAAACTTTGCCCTGCACAGCAGTTGCTGTAGTCGGCGGCACCGATTGCGGCGCCCGCGTTGCCCCTTCCAGCGCGGCCTGAAGGTTCCCTGAATCCTGCGCGTGCACCGACGGTTGTTCGTTGATGATTACGAGATCCGCCGACAACTGTTTCGCTCGCCAGTACTGCTGAGCGTGCGCCAACTGCTGAACGATCTGCAGATCGTTGACATCATCGATCCGGCAGAGGACGATTGGCAGGTCGCCCGAAATGCTGAGCGCCCAAAGGTCAGCCTGCCCACCCGCGCTGTGGGAGAGAATGTCGGATGTGGGCCGAAGACCGTTGCTGGCGTAGAGAACGTGGCTGGCAAGCCGTTGAAACAGATTCGCCTCGTCCGGGTTGGTATGAAGACTCAGCAGTTCAACCTGCGCCCGCGCCGCCGCCAGGGTTAGTGCGCGCCCGAACGCGCCGGTATCATGATATTTGCCGACCATATCGAGCACTTCACTACGAGACTTGGCAACGACCGTCCAGAACGCAACATGCGCGGTCGCTCCGGGTTGCAGCCTGACGCGGCGCCGCAGACTGAACACGGGATCGAGTACAGCACCGAACGTGTTGGAGAGCGGACGCCCGTCCATGACGGACGCAGCGTTGCGCACGTCGTGTCCACGACCCAGGAATCGTGCGCGATCCGTTTCGAATTCGGCTTGACCCACCATCTCGGCCTCCACAACCACGAGGTGTGCCGCCCAGACCGCCGGGTCGTCTGGCGACCCGCGCCGTCGCGTGGCCAGGATCGCACCATGATCACCAACGTCGGCATCCGCTGCATGCGTCTCGACGAACATCTTGGCGTAGGCCGGATGCGCGATGTCCGCTGCGTTCGGCCCCAACACGAGCTCTGCGTACGATGTCAGCTCGATCTCGCGTGGCCCACTACCGTGATTGGTAATCGTCACGCGACGGCCCTCGGCGTCGTCCTCCGGCGAGACCACTACTTCCAGCTTTGTATTCATCGAGCCATCAACCCGGTCGATTTCGACACGGTCCTGGAACAAGCTTGCTTCGTACCGATCCGGTTCGATTCCTGTGGGTTGGTAGCCAGCGGACCATACGATGCCGCTGTCGACGTCGCGAAGGAAGATGTAGCTCCCCCAGGAATCGCACGTCGTGTCCTCACGCCAGCGCGTAATGGCGACGTCACCCCAATTGCTGTATCCCGAGCCGGCTGCCGTCATCATCACTGTGTAGCGGCCATTTGAGAGCAACTGCGTGCGCGGGATCTGTTGGTGCGGTGATGTAAAGCGACGCGGCACTGGCGATAATACCGCGCTCGCGCGGACTACGTCGCCTGGAGAGGTTGAACCGTTCACGATTTCTAGATTGAATACGCCGTCAAACTTTTCCACTGAGCGCGGACTTCACTGCCGCTACGATGTGCGGCGCCGAGATGCCGTAGCGATCAAGCAGCTCATTCGGTTTTCCGCTATGTGGAATCTCCCTTACCGCCAGCTTGTGCACCACGCAACGCTCCTCGGCGAGTGCGGCGAGTACCGTGTCACCGATCCCGCCATGGGCGTAGTGATCCTCCACGGTGATCACGAGACCGCCGCATGCGCGCGCTGCCGAGATGAGCGCATCGCGATCGACCGGCTGAACGCTGAATATGTCTACGATGCGCGTTGGAATTCCGGCTTTCGCAAGGTCGTCATATGCTACGAGCGCCTCGGCCACCGTGACGCCGCCAGCAACGACCAGCGCACGGTCGTGATCGCTCTGGCGAAGCACCTTGCATCGCCCGACTTCGAACTGTTCGTCCGCACCATAAATGATTGGCGCGTCCGGCCGGCCGAGCCGTAGATAGCATGGACCGGGATGAGATGCCACCAGTTCCGTCGCGCGCCACGCGCTCGTCGCGTCGGCCGGATACAGCACAGTCATGTCCGGCTCAGCGCACATCATCGCGAGATCTTCCAGGCCCATCTGTGACGGGCCGTCCTGCCCAATGGACACGCCAACGTGTGTGCCGGCCAACTTGATCCCAGTTCCGCCAATGCAAGCCATTCTCACGAAGTCGAACGCCCGAGCCATGAACGCGCCGAACGTGGCAACGAACGGAATGCGACCGCGCGCGGCGAGCCCCATCGCCATTCCAGTCATGTTCTGCTCCGCGATGTAGCCCTCGAAGAAGCGGTCTGCCGCAACTGCTTGAAAATCTTCCGTGAAGGTGGAGTTCTCAACGTCACCATCTATCGCAACTACAGCTGGCCAGTCCCGCCCAATCGCCGCGAGTGCTGCACCAAACGCTTTCCGCGGCGCGAACGGTGTTCCACCCACCACATATGGAGGTTTTGGCGAGTTGCCGAGCGCACGATGATCCGGGAGGGCGACACTCATGTCAGGTAGCTGCGGAGGCCACGGCCCGGATTGTCCGTGAAGCTCCGGCTCCAACGACGCAACAGCATGCCGTGCATCGTCTGGCTTGAGCGGCTTGCCATGCTCCCCCTCCTTTCCTTCCAGCCCGGGAAGTCCCTTCCCCTTCACGGTCCGCGCCAGCACAATGGTCGGCCGATCATGGGTCTCGGCGGCGGCGCGATATGCGGCACGCAATGCGTTGATGTCGTGACCATCGACGACGAGCGCCTGCCAGCCAAACGACTCCCATCGTGCCCTGTACACGTCCATGTCGTGCTCGAGCATCGTAGGCTGGCTCTGACCCAGCCGGTTGACGTCGATCGTCGCACACAGACTGCCAAGCCCATAGTGCGCGCCCAGCTCGGCCGCCTCATAGACGGAACCCTCGGCCGTCTCGCCGTCTCCCATGAGGACGTAAGTTCTGCGATCGACACCAAGCAGCCGCGCGTCGAGTGCGAGACCGATGCCTGCCGATAACCCCTGCCCCAGCGAGCCCGTAGCCACATCGATGAACGGGATTCGCGGTGTGGGATGTCCTTCCAGATCGGAATCGAGACGCCGGAGCGTAAGCAGGTGCTCCCGCGGAAACGCGCCCGCTTCGGACCATGCGGCGTACAGGATCGGCGCCGCATGCCCTTTGGATAGCACGAAGACGTCGTTGTGCGGCTCAAGCGGATGGGTCGCGTCGTACCGCATAATGTCGAAGAACAGCACGGCCATGATCTCTGCGGCTGACGTGCAGCTGGTCGGATGTCCACTCGCTGCGGCCGTAGTCGATTCCACCGAATCAATACGGAGCTGTGTGGCGATTGCGTGTAGCAGTGCTGTGGGGCGTTGGCGCGCGACAGCACTGCCAGTGCTAGGAGCAACGGCAGTGCTCATGACGTTTCCTCAGGCTTAAGTGACGCATGCAGAAGAAGCATTATGCGTGCCTTGTGTGATCGGCGCGAGCCGTCAAGTTGCCGCGCTGCGAGTTACTCCGTGTTTGGCGGACGGGCACGTCGCATGCGTATTGGACTAGGTTTGGTTGAGGGAGTAGAACCATGATTCCGTTTGATGCCGCGCATGAGGCGGTGCACTTCCCGCCGGATCGCCGCTTCCGCATCTGGATTCGGCCGTCGCTCCTGATCGGCATCGGCGCGATCATCCTCGCAGTCCTGGCGGCGTCATGGGCCCAGGTTGCGGTGTTCGGGCTACCGACCATCTCGGTGGTGACTCCGGTCAACAGCGCGGCGCCGCATGGATTCCCGCTGTGGGTCCGCTATTGCCACTTCTTCAATTTCCTGTTCGTGATGCTGCTGATGCGGAGCGGGATCTCCATTCTCTTCGATCATCCCCGACTCTATTTCAACGACAACTGCACACCGGGAAGCGAGTGGATCCGGTTCACACCACTCAAGGTGCCGCGTGATCGGTTGTGGACGGCGAAAGACGATGCGCGCTACATCTCGCCGCTCATCGGAACGCCTGGGTACCGGCACACCGTCGGCGTTGCACGCGCCTGGCACTTCATCGTCGTCCACGGGTTCATCATCACCGGGCTTGTGTATGGCGTAATGCTCTTCGCCACCGAGCGGTGGCGCCGCCTGGTGCCCACGTCATGGCACCTGTTCACGCAGGCGTGGAGCGTCTGGGTCCACTACTCCACGTTCCACATGCCTCAGGAGCCCAACGGTTTCTTCGGCTACATTGCGTTGCAGCAACTCGCCTACTTTACCGTGTTCTTCGTAATGGGGCCACTGGCGATCCTCACGGGAATCGCTATGTCGCCGGCAGTGGTGAACCGCTTCCGTTGGTACGCGCGGATTTTCGGCGGCAGGCAGGCGGCCCGGTCTATCCATTTTCTCACGATGCTCGGTTTCGCCGCGTTCATCGTCGTGCACGTGACGCTGCTCGCGATGACTGGGTTCGTGCGCAACATGAACCACATCGTACTCGGCACCAACGACCAGCGCTCCCTGGGCGTGATTCTGGGCTCGATCGGGATTGCGGTAGTGGTGCTATCGTGGGTAGCGGCGCACTACATCTCCTGGTATCGCCCTCGAGCGCTGCAGCACGCGGAGGCGCTCGTGACGTACCCGATGCAGCTGATCACGCTCAACCAGCTCGAGCCACGCGACGCCTATACCCAGCGAGACATCTCGCCGTTCTTCTGGCCCAATGGCAAACTGCCGGTGCGTGACGATTGGAAGCGGCTGCTTGACACCGGCTTCAACGATTTCAAGCTCGGGGTGGGTGGACTGGTGGAGAACCCGGTGGAGCTCTCACTGCCGGACATCGAGCGGCTCGGCGCCGCGGGTCACATCTCGCTGCACAATTGCATCCAGGGCTGGAGCGGCGTTGCCCAGTGGGACGGCATTCTCATGAGCGCGCTCGTCGAGTTGGTGCGCCCCAAACCCGAGGCCACCGTTGTGGTGTTCTACTCGTTCGACGAGGCACTGTACGGCGGCACTTACTACGACACCCAGCGCCTGGATAACGTGTTGAAGCCGAGTTGCCTGCTCGCGTTGCGAATGAACGGGCAGCCACTTTCAGCGGTGTACGGCGCTCCGTTGCGGCTTCGTGTGGAGAATCAACTGGGCTACAAGATGGTGAAGTGGATCGAGCGGATCGAGTTCGTCGAGTCAGTGAAGCATGTTGGCAAGGGAGAAGGTGGATCGAACGAGGACGACGAATACTTCGACCTGCTACCCAATATCTGATCGGCGGTGGCAGGCATCAATCAGGCTGCGAGTGCCGCGACTCGCGGCGGATGAACGCAGTGCAACGCCGGCTTACAATGCTACCTTGCAACTCCTGGTTGCGGCAACAACTCGCGCTGCGTCAGTTCGCCCGTTTCGGTACGGATCGCGCGGACTCGGTGATCAGCCGCGCACCACGCTGATAGGTGAAATAGGCATAGGCCCACTGCAACATCACGCTCAGCCGGTTGCGGAAACCAATGAGATACGTGATGTGGATGCCGAGCCACAGCACCCAGGCGAGCCGGCCACCGACCTTGATTTTCCCACCGAAGAAACTCGCGATCGCTTTGCCGCGACCGATGGTCGCGAGATCGCCCTTGTTGAAGTAGTCGAAATCGGACCGGGAGGTGTTCTTGATACTTGCAATGATGTTTCCAGCCGCCACTCGGCCTTGCTGCATCGCTACCTGCGCAACGCCCGGCGCTGGCTGGCCGTTCTTCTGGAGAGCGTAGGCAAGATCACCAATGACAAAGATGTTCGGGTGGCTCGGGATCGCGAGATCGCGTTCGACGATTACCTGACCAGTCTTCGTAAGCGGAACACCAAGCGATTTGGACAACGGTGACGCAACGTTGCCAGCTGCCCAGAACACCGAGTGCGTCTTGATCTCGTGATCGCCGACGTATACCGCTCCGGGTTCGATCCGCGTCACCGCTGATGACGTGCGGACATCAACGCGGAGGTGCTCGAGATCGCGCGACGCACGCGCCGCCAGTGATTCCGGGAACGCAGGCAGGATCCGAGGACCCGCCTCGAGAAGAATGACCGTAGTATCGTTCGTGTCGATACGCCGGAAATCCCTGCGCATGCCATGAGCGATCTCCTGCATCACGCCAGCCAGCTCGCACCCCGTTGGGCCGGCGCCGACTATCACAAACGTCAGCCATCCATCCTGGTCCTCCGGCGTCGCAGCACGCTCGGCTTCCTCGAACGCGACCAGAAATCGCCGTCGTATCTCGAGTGCATCTTCCACAGTCTTCAGCCCGGGTGCGAATTCCTCCCACTCCGGATGCGCGAAGTACGAGTGCCGAGTGCCACTCGCGACGACGAGATAATCGTACTGCACTTGGAAGTCAGGCCGAAGGGACGATGGATCAGCGCACATCACTACCCGCGCATTGACATCGATCATGCGCACATCGGCCAGCTCAACGCGCGTGTTGGCCTGGCTCCGAAGGATGTGCCTGATCGCCGCCGTAATGTCGCTCGGCGCTAATGACGCCGTCGCCACCTGGTAGAGCAGCGGCTGAAAGACGTGATGGTTCGTTCGATCCAGAACCACAACCTCGGCATTCAACCGCGCGAGCTTGCGTGCCACCATGAGGCCGCCAAAGCCACTTCCAATGATCACGACGCGCGGAAGAGCCCCCCGCGCCGCTTGAGCACTCTCGCCCACTCCATCGCTCCCACGTATGCGCGCCGTCATTCGCTAGCCGTCTGTCCTAAGCTGTCCCGCCGCGTAGCCAGCGAACATGTACTTGATCGCATCGATACCGATTTGCATGGGACAAGCCTTCACCGTCGAACGCGGTACAATCCAGGAATTCATCCGTGAGCCGCTCGTTCGTGCTTCGCGCGAGCCCACATCTCGCCCTCGATCGCGCGCTCAGCTTCCCGCGCCCCTCGATGATCGGGGTCACGTGCGATTGCAAGGTGTTCGTGACCCTCGGGGGTCGGACCGCCAAGTTCCTCGCCAAGTGTCACTCGGCACGCCCGTCCTTCGCCCGGATGATCCACCGCTTCCTGGAACCGGCGCGCCTTGATAGCTATCTCCTCCAGAAACGCGTCGAACTCCACAAGCCCCATGGCGGCAACGAGTCCGGGTACAAGGCCTTTAATGAGCACGAGTATTTCGCCTGGTGGAAGCACCAGACTACGGAGCACCAGATCTCTAATCGTCGCGTTGTCGAGCCACTGGTAGAACGGACTCTGTCGAGCATCGACATGCGCGTCTGCGGTCGGGCCCGGACTGTCTCCCTGCTCCATGTCATCCATCGTTCCTCTCCGATAAGCGCTCGCGTACATACTGAACTACTGCTGCGCCAAGGAACACCCTGCGGAAGCGACGCGAGCGAACTTCATGTTTCGATCAGGAGCGACGACAACCGACCCGCCGACGTATCAGGTCGCCCGTTGACGGCGAGGCTCGATACCAAAATGGTATTTGTAGACCAGGCGACCACCTAAAAAGCCTTGGATAATCACCAGGGCTGTCTGCAGGAAGACGATGATAGCAAACCACTTTACCAACGCCAGATCGTTGACTGGTTTCTCTATTAGAAAATACACAGCGCTGATCAGGGCGATAATGGTCACCGCGACACCGGTGCGAACATGCAGTTTTGAAATCGTGGATGCGCCTTCTTCTGGCTGCTCAGGGTACGACGCATTGTAGTAATCCAGAATTCCACTACCGCCGGCAATAACAGCACCGAGCGCGGCGAACATGAAAGTCCAGTAGGTGGCATTCAAGAAGAAAGAACTATCTCGCCAGAACCATAGAATCAAAAAGAGCGCGCTTACTGGAAACAACGCGATGGGGAAATGTACGACCGCCGGGTGGATCGCCGGATACCGACCCGCATGCTGTTGATCGGCAGTTGCATCACTTGTGTTTGGCATATCAGGACCATTGTGGTTTAGTTCGCGGCGCAGGCGCCGCCCGATTCCGACGTCAGAGCATGACCGGTGTACGCCGTAACCCGAATGCATTCCATAGTCTGGCATGCTTGCATGACTATTTCAACGTGAAGTGTGCGCATGCCGTCGCCCCGTGTATCCGCCGGAGACAAGTTGCGCCGTATAGCACGCTTCGCTCTCGCCACCCGCTGGCGCACCGGCCCCGATTGGAACCGGCGTTTGATCGGCGCGCCAGCCGAAGCTCTGAGAGATTCGACTCCGTTCGCGGCCCTGGCGGTTGTTCCGCTGCTGTAACTTCTACTTCGACGCGCGCGTGAGCGCCTTGCCAGAATGAACGACGACATCCGGTTCACCAGGATGGTGATCATGTTCCTTGATCGAGTACATCGTGTTGGCGGCCGCAGTGCCCAGCTTGTGGACGCCGGTAACGGTGCCGTGACCAATGGCACTACGATAGTGCCAGGATACGTCAGTACCGTTTGCAATCGTCTTGAACGATGTCGCTTTCTTGGCTGCTTTTTTGGCTACTTTCTTGGCGGGCATTACTGTGTCCTCGCGGTTGATGAGTCAGTTCCCGGTGACGTGTGTTATAGCGGTGGCGATAACGTAGTTAGGGCTTGGAGCGCCGTCAGCTGCTACGGACGTCGGCCATCGGCCTCCGAGCTGCACAGAATGGCTCCACCTTCGCTCGGCCCAAGTCCCTTTTTGGGCAAGGAGCATGCCCCATGGCGCGGTCGTCCACGAGCGGTCACTCGACCGTCAATCGCAATTGCGCGTCGTCACCTGGCTCAGGCGCAGGATAGCATAGCGAGCCGTCGAGCATGATGCTCGCGCCTGGCGTCATCGTCGCCGGTGTCACCACTCCAAGCCCCATGATGTGCTCAACTGGAACGCCGCGGAGCAGCAGATAGTCGGTAATAATGCGACGATGACAGCGCCACCACACCGCTTCGGCACACATGATCGCGCAACGGTTCTTGCGCGAGAGCGTTAGCAGCTCATCGAGCCCCGCGCGGAACTCGGCGGTCTCCGCATAGTCCGCATAGTTGCGGAAGGCCAACACGCGCCAGAAGGTATTGGTCGATGGCGGCGCGCCTTTGGGGTGGTGACGCCGACCGCCGAGTGAACGCATGGGCTGATAACCGATTCCTTCTGCCGCTAGCGATTCCGGCAATGCGTCGAAGTTGAACTGCGGTACCGCGCGCGAACGCGGGATGGACCGCACGTCGACGAGTAGATCAACATCAACCTGCTTGAGCAGCGCAACGAACTCCGCGATCGTTCGGGTCGAATGCCCGATCGTGAAGATCGTGTGGCTTTCCGGAGGCCCTGCGTCGGCGAGCGCGCTCTGCGCGGCAGTATCGAGCGCAATTTCGCGCGCCTGCACGGACGGATCCCGATTTTGGAGGCCGTTTTTTCGCGTTTTCACAGAAATGCCCAGAACGAGACTCGAACTCGTACGATGTTGCCATCGGGGGATTTTGAGTCCCCTGCGTCTACCGATTCCGCCATCCGGGCTGGATGTACCACTTTTACCGAAATAACAAGCTAACTGACTCGGCTCACTCTGCCAACTCGTTGTGGGAGCAACGCTTACGCACTCTGCCGCCCACAAAGCTTGAGCTGGGATTGCGTGGAACGATCAGGGATCAGAGTTTAATGAATACCACCGGAAATACCGCCAGCTCAAACTGAAGCTCGATATCCACCTCCCTGGTCAACGCTCGATGACAACCCGGGTCGGCGGCTGCCTCTAACAACTTACGCTGAACTCGCCGCCCGATGGAACCCACGTGTGCCGGCTTCCTGACTTAGGAAGGCCGGCACGCCGCAGATTGGCTAGCCAGCTGCTAGCTGCTCCGTTCGCACCCGGACACGACGAACCGGCGCTAGTACGGCGTGGACCGTACATCGACGCCGCTGGGAATGTTCGATGCCGAACTGGGGCGTATGTCGAAGACACCATTTTCGAAATCAAGATGCAAGCGCGTGCCTAGGGCAATGTCACTTCCGATCATCCCATCGAGGGTCACGAAGTTCCACTGACGGTCCGGACCGATGGGTGCGTTGCGTAGCTTGATCGCGTACTTCCCATCGCTGAGCTCCAACTCGCTGGCTACCCAGTCTGTCCGCTGTTTCTGCCCACCAAGACCTACCAGCTGACCGCGTCGAGCAGCCACGTGAGTTCGTGGCACCTTTCTCAGAAACGCCGTCGTCACGTACGTGCTCTCAGCTCCCGTGTCGAGACCAAACAGGAGTGCGTGACCGTCACGGTCTGTTAGGCGCACGACCGGAAAGCCAACCCAAAAAAGGTTGCGCGACGCATGCACATCACGTCGTGGCTTTCGAATGAGTATAGTGCCAGCCGCCGCATCGATCACGATGTCCATCCGGCGTAGCAAGTCTGCGCCTATCACGCCGTCGATCGGTACTCGAACCGCATTGCCGTTCTCCAGCGTGTAATCAAGGCGCAGCGTGCTCGCGTCCACGAGTGCGGCGGTGATACCGCGCGCAGTGAAGCCACCGAGTGACAGCGTATCAATCACCACCGCGCGCGCCGCGATGCTGCCCCCGACCACTCCCATCGAAAGTGTATCATTTGCCGCAAGTCGTACCCCAGCCTCGATTGCAACGTCGGTGGAGACGACGGTCATGCTCGCTCCCGTGTCGAGCCAGAACTCGTGCGGTCGCCCATTGATGAGGACGCGGACTACGGGGGTCCCAATACTGCTGCGGCGCAACGGTAGAACGATCGGCTCGTTCGAGAAAGTAATGGTGACGGGCGACACATCCGCAAACGCGTGGGCCCACCGCTCCACTGCTGCCCCGCGCACACCCGGGGCGGGGGCCAACGGGGAGGTCGAATCCGGGTTCTGCGGCAGCCGCGCTATCGTTGCCCAGTCCGAGTCCCAGGTGAGTGCAATGGTGAGTCCTACACGTGCGTACGCGCGCACAAGCGAATCGGACGCCATCGTTTGCAGAGCGCGAAACGCGACGGCCGCCCCTTGAGGGTCGCTCGCCGTCAAGTGGCCCAACGCGATCGCAAACGTCCGCTGGTCCAGGTCAATAGCGTCTTGTTCGCCATCCACCACATCCAGAACGGCGATGTCGGCCCAGAAGTCGTGCGTTGCCGCGGTTCTGTTGCTACTGCGCCATGTCACCTGATTCAACGAGGCGCCAAACGGCACGTCGGTGGTGTCGATGCGGATGCCGGGCGATGCGACACCATCGACAATAGACTCAGCGTCTGGCATGCGTACGCCGGGAGCCGTTCTACAGCCCGTTATTACCAACATGACGAGCAGGGCGAAAGCAGGATAGCGGTAGATGATTGGATTTAGCTCGGCGTATTCACTCTGACTAGTGCCAGATAGCGCTCGCTCCCCCATGCCCCGTTTATTGCCCCCTGAAACAGCAATGATACGACTAGCAATACCACCAACCATACCACCAGTTGGGTTTCACGTGGGTGCGGCGAATCAGGGCTGGCGGGCTCGGAACCCAAATAGTCGGCGTACGGTGGCTCCAAACGGCTGGCCCGCTTCCCCGTATTCCACGGCGTGAACGAGTGCCCGCCCGTCCTTCGGACGCAAGTCCGGTTCCTTGGACAGGCAGGTCATCACAAGTTTGCAGAACCAACCCGGCGTCTCGGTCTGGTGCGCCGAGAGCGCTACAGGGCGTTCAGCGATCTGCGCTGCGATCAGTCGTTGAACGGTATGAGCCGTCGGAAATGGATGATGACCGGAGATCATCT
>JBDTIP010000097.1:0-21997 GCA_039936295.1 Gemmatimonadaceae bacterium | reverse complement strand
GATACTTGGCGCGGGTCAGCTCGGACAAATGCTCGCGCTTGCGGGTATACCACTCGGTATGCGCTTCGATTTCTTCTCGCCCACGCCGAGTCAGTCCGCCGCCGCCGTCGGCCGCGTCGTAATCGGACAGTATGACGACGTCGTAGCGCTGCGCGATTTCGCGCGCGGTGTAGACGTCGTCACGTATGAGTTCGAGAACGTATCGGCGGACGCAGTAACCGAAATCGAGCTTGAGCGTCCCGTATTTCCACCCCGAGCGGCGCTCGTAACATCGCAGGATCGTGCGCTGGAGAAAGCGCAATTCCAGCGGCTCGGAATTCCCGTCGCGCCGTACAGGCTGGTCGACTCCCTTGCGGATCTCGAAGCCGCAATCCGCGAGCTTGGCATGTCGGGTATTCTCAAGACGCGCCGCTTTGGCTACGACGGCAAGGGGCAGGTGCGTATCGGCGCTCGAGGTGAGGCAGAGGCAGCGTGGAACGCGCTCGGACCGGCGGCGTTGATTTATGAAGGATTCGTCGACTTCAGCCGCGAGCTTTCCGTGATTGCAGTCCGGTCCGCGGATGGTACGACGCTGTGTTACCCTGTCGCCGAGAACCACCATCGAGACGGGATTCTGCGCACATCGTTTGCGCCAGCCGATCACCTGCCCGATACCAAGCGGCACCAGGCAGAAGGCTACGCGCGTGCGTTGCTCGCCGGATTTGGCTATGTAGGCGTGTTCGCGATCGAGATGTTCGACACCGCTTCAGGGATTGTTGCGAACGAGATGGCGCCACGAGTGCACAACTCCGGACACTGGACCATCGAAGGTGCTGAGACGAGCCAGTTCGAGAATCACATGCGCGCAGTATGCGGCCTGCCACTGGGTGGTTGCGGGCCTGTAGGGTGTTCGGCGATGTTCAACCTGATAGGTGAGCATCCGGACATCCAGCGCGTGCTCGCCGTTCCTGACGTGCATTTACATCTGTACGGCAAGAGTGAGCGGGCGGGCCGCAAGCTCGGACATGTGACCGTCAGGTCGCGTACCCGAGAGGATCTCATGCGCCACGTGCAATCGTTGTGCGCGATTCTCCCGTCGGCCTAGGCAAGTGCAGTCGTGATCAACCAATCCGCCATCGCGTTCACGACGCTCGCGTTCACGTCGCTGCTTGCGATCGTGAATCCGTTGAGCGCGGTTCCGTTGTACGTCACCTCGACCGCCGAGCTCACCGATCAGCAACGGGCGTCCACGCTGCGAATCGCCGTGGCGACAGGAGTAATCGCGCTCGTCGCGTTTGGGCTCGCGGGCACCTACATCCTGCGTTTCTTCGGAATCACGACCTACGCATTTCGAATCGCCGGCGGGCTGATATTCCTTGGCATCGGTGGCGACATGCTCAAGGGGCGCCGCTCGCGCGACCGAACCTCGCGTAGCGAGCAGGAAGCCGCGGAGCAGAAGTCCGAAGTCGGGATCATACCTTTGGGTATTCCGACGCTTGCCGGTCCAGGGTCGATCACTACCGTCATTACTCTTACCGCGCAGGCGGACAGCAGGGTAGAGCTCGCGGGTCTGTACGGTGCCATCGTTGCCGTGATGGGCCTGTCGTGGCTCGTGCTGGCAGTGTCACCGTTCATCGTGAAGCGGGTCGGGCGCACCGGCATGAACGTGATGACGCGACTCATGGGTTTGTTGATCATGGTCATAGGCGTTCAGTTCATCATTGAGGGCGTCCGCACGGTCGCCCTCGACATCCTGCGGCATTCGTGAGCGACGAGTCTGAGTATCTGGACGAAGACGAGCGGAAGGGCCCCGTCTTCCTCGACAGAACGGGTAGGCGCTGGCCTCGCGTAAGGCGGTTTGTAACCGTCCTGGGTGTGGTGACCACGCTGCTGTTGCTGTCGCTCGCAGCAATAATGCTACTCTCGCCGCCCGCGCTTCCCAGCTTTCATCCTGTGGCGCAGAGCGTGACGCCGCGTTTCGTCGGCGCCCGTGAGAACAGGCTTAGGCAGGCGAAGCGCGGTGAGCTCTATGCGGCATTGCAGGTTCAGAAGACTGCGCGCTCGATTCGCAAGGCGGCTGCGGCCATCGAGCGCGAGCTCACCGGGGCCCCCAGGGCGCAGCAGATCCGCGCTGGTTTCTACGTGTGGTGGGCCGACAACTCGCTCGCGTCGTTCCGGCGCAACTACGACGATCTGGACTGGATAATCTCGGAGTGGGGATATCTGTCGCCCGGTGGCGATAGCGTGGACGTGAGCATGATTCAGAAGGACACGAGCTTCTTCGGCGTGTACGACTCTATCCCGGCTCACCCGAAGGTTTTCCTGCTGATCAATAACGTAGATCGCAAGACGCAGCAGTTTAAGTCGGCGGGCGTGATCGAGATGCTTGGCACGCCAGCTCTGCGTGCCAAAGTCCAGCGTGAAATCGTCGACGCGGTGCTGCACTACAAGTTCGCCGGAGTCACGATCGATTTCGAGAATGTGCCGCCCGGCATGACGGCGAATCTGGTCCTGTTTGATCGCGATCTCGGGCGGATGTTGCATTCGCACGGCCTGCTCTTGACGCAGACCGAATCGGTAAACACGGCGCCGGCGGATCTCAAGGCGTTCTCCGCTGTCAACGACTATCTGTTTCTGATGTTGTATGATGAACACTACGGCAAGGGTGATCCTGGACCAGTCGCGAGTCAGGCGTGGTACGTCGCTCGCGCGCGGGAAATGCTGCGAAGTGTTCCAGCCGCCAAGACGATCTTTGCCCTAGGTGCATACGGTTACGATTGGAACGACGCCGGACCGGCAAACTCTGGTGATGCCTACACGTTTCAGGAGGTGCTCGCCAAGGGGCGCGACAATTCCGGAAGCTCGCGCATGGGGTTCGACAAGGTTTCGCTTAATCCGTACATGGCCTGGACCGATCCTGATTCGACAGACCATCTCGTCTGGTATCTCGACGGCGCCAGCGCGTACAACCAGGTGCGTGCCGAGCGCGCGCTCGGCGGTGCCGGTTACGCGGTGTGGCGGCTCGGTGCCGAGGATCCGGCGTTGTGGAAGGCAGTTGCGACGGATCGCGCGTCGGATGCCGCGTCCGTGCTATCGGCGATTCCGACTGGCTACGAAACGGAATTCATCGGCGACGGCGAGATCTTGCAGATCGTCGCGTCGCCACGCAGCGGCAGCCGCGTGGTTACGGCTGATACTTCGCGCGGAGTTATTACCGGCGAGCGTATCGTCGCGTATCCGTCGCCGTACATCGTGCGCAAATATGGAGTGTCGCAGCACGAGATCGCGCTTACCTTCGACGACGGACCCGACGGAACGTGGACGGCGGCGATCCTGGACACGTTGAAGTCGCGGGACGCCACCGGCACGTTCTTCGTCATCGGTCGCAACGTCGAAGCTCACATCCCACTCATGCGCAGGATCGTGCGCGAGGGGAACCTTTTTGGCAATCATACCTTTACCCATCCGAATCTGGCGCTGACAGCGGACTGGGTGACCAAGCTCGAGATCGACGCCAATCAGAGGTTGCTCGAAGCGGTTCTCGACCGGCGATCCTTCTTCTTCCGGCCACCGTATTTTGGCGACGCCGAGCCCACGACCAATGATGAACTGGTGCCAGTCGACATCGCGAGCAAACGCGGCTATGTGACCGTCGGCCTCCATATCGATGCGGAAGACTGGCAGCCTATTGCTGCAGCGCAGATCATCAAGAACGTCATGGATCAGCGGTATTATGGCGGAGTCGTCACAGCGGGCGGCCTTCGCTCTGGTGGCAACGTCATATTGATGCACGATGGTGGGGGGAACCGTGCGCAGACTGTGAAAGCGCTGGGACCCATCATAGACTCGCTGCGCGCGCACGGCGACACGATAGTCCCGCTGTCGCAGCTAGCGGGTATATCGCGAAACGACGCCATTCCGCCATTGCCGCCCCGTAGCGCGGTCACGCGCGCGATCGAGCTCGCCACGTTTTCCGCAGTGAGCGGCCTGGAGTGGACGTTGTACTGGCTGTTCTTCATCGCGGTGGTCGTCGGCGGAATCAGGCTGGTGGTGATCATCATGCTCGCCACGTATCAGCGATATCGCTCCCACGAACCAAAGCCGGTGTACACGCCCCCGGTCACTGTCATCGTTCCGGCGTACAACGAAGAGCGTGTGATCGTATCGACAATTCGGAGTCTGCTCAGCCAGGTATACGACGGTGAGCTGGACATCGTCGTTGTGGACGACGGTTCGCCGGACGAGACGTACAACATCGTAACCCGGGAGTTCGGTGACGACCCGCGCGTCACGTCGTTCCGCAAGGAAAATGGCGGCAAGGCGACCGCGCTAAACTTTGGAATCGCGCGAGCGCGCGGCGAGATCATAGTCTGCCTGGACGCCGATACGCAGTTCATTCCGAATACGGTAATGAAACTGGTCGAGCCGATGTACGATCCGCGGGTCGGCGCGGTTGCTGGCAACGCAAAGGTTGGCAACAGGCACAATATCGTAACACGCTGGCAGGCGCTGGAATACGTAACCAGCCAGAATCTGGAACGGCGTGCATTCGCCGTGCTGAACGCGATCACCATTGTGCCTGGCGCCGTGGGCGCGTGGCGAAAGTCATACGTGCAGGCCGTGGGCGGATTCAGTGACGACACGCTCGCCGAGGATCAGGATCTTACCTGGGCGCTGGGCGAGGAAGGTGTGCGTGTGACTTACGCAGACGAGGCCATCGCGTACACGGAAGCCCCCGACACCCTCAAGACGCTCATCAGACAGCGCTTCAGATGGTCGTTCGGAACGCTACAATCAGTGTGGAAGCACAAGAAGATAACATTTCGGCCGAAATATGGCGCGCTGGGCATGATTGCCATGCCGAACGTCTGGATCTTCCAGCTCTTCTACACGGCGATATCTCCGTTGGCGGATGTGCTGTTTGCGTGGAGTCTCCTCTCGGTGCTTCTCGCGCGTTACCAGCATGGCGACCGCTACGCGCTGACGAATCTCGAGGATGTAGTCAAGCTTTACATAATCTTCCTGGTGGTGGATTGGCTGGCCGCAGTCGTGGCATTCCTCATGGAGCCGGGTGAGGAAAAAGCGCTCACATGGTTGGTGCTGATTCAGCGGTTTGTCTTCCGGCAGACCATGTACTGGGTCGTAGTCCGTTCTGTCGCTGCCGCGTTGCGGGGCCACGTGGTGGGTTGGGGCAAGCTGGAAAGGAAGGGCATGACACTTCTGCCCACTTCCGCTCAGGCAGCTTCCCCGGTCGCCGAGGCGGTGCCGCCGCCTGAGGTCTCGGTATAAGTATTTGTTCGCCCCGTCGTGCCGATCACGATTTGAGTGTGACGCGCGCCGGTGCTGGTGCGTACGAGAAGTGAGGCCAAGCTCGATATGATCGGTTGGAGCACCTTCGGGGTATTCGGCTGCAGCAAGCGTTGAAGGCGCAACCATTTGGGCCTCGACGCCGTCTAATCGGCAACCATCTCGATGAACGACTTACCAGTGACGTCACCCTCCATCCGCGAGACGATGCGCGCCGAACTCGGCGATGCATATGTCATCGAGCGCGAGATCGCCGGTGGAATGTCGTGCGTCTTTGTCGCTGAAGATCGGGATCTGGCGCGTCGTGTAGTCATCAAGGTGTTACATCCTCACCTTGCCGCCTCGGTATCGGTCGAGCGATTCCGGCGGGAGATTCTGACTGTTGCTGCGCTGCAGCATCCGCATATCGTGGGCGTGCTTCGCACGGGTACGGCGAATGGGCTTCCGTACTTCATCATGCCATACGTCGACGGTGAGTCGCTTGCGAAGCACCTTACGCTGGGACGGATGCCGGTGCGCGAAACGGTGGCGATTCTCAAGGACGTCGCTCGCGCGCTTGCGTTCGCGCACGATCGTGGCGTGGTGCACCGCGACATCAAGCCGGGAAACATTCTCCTGGCTGGCGGTTCGGCGATGGTCACGGATTTTGGCGTGGCAAAGGCGCTTTCGTCGGCGCGGCGGACAGCGCCCGGCGAAAGAGAGAGCGGCCTGACGACTGATGGATCGTCGATTGGGACGCTGATGTACATGGCCCCGGAGCAGGCAGCTGCGGATCCTGACATAGACGGCCGCGCTGACATCTATTCGTTGGGCGCGACGGCTTACGAGATGCTAACTGGGGCTCCTCCGTTCTCCGGGCTTCCAGCGCGCGCTATGCTGGCTGCGCGGATGAGCCAGCTACCCCCATCAATCGCCAGCGTTCGCAGTGACGTGCCCGTGGAGCTGAACGATCTCATCATGCGCTGCCTGGCGAGCGACCCGGCGGACCGTCCGCCGACTGCGCAGGACGTTGTGGATGCCCTCGAACGACCCAGTGTGGTGAGCGGGGAATTCCAAAAAGCCGCGCGGCCGGCGACGCGTCAGAGCCTTGCTGCAATCGCCGCGGGCCTCGCTCTCATCGCGATCGTCGGCGCCGGGTTCGCCACGGGCCGAAGCTCCGGTCCGCGCGGCGCAGCGATGCGCGCCGCCATGGTGGCACCGATAGGAGAGATCGCCGTCGTTCCGTTTGTTGACCTCGGCTCCGATTCAGCCGACGCCAACGTTGCCATCGGCATCACAAACGCGGTAGCCGACAATCTCACGAAATCAGCTCACCTGAAGGTGATCTCCCCGACGGCCTCGGCGGCCCTGGTCCGGGCGATCCGGGACGGCAATGCTCCCAAGAGCACCAAAGGGTCGCCGCAGCTCCTGCTGGAAGGGACTGTCCAGCGGGAAGGGTCCAAGCTCAGGGTGACGGCGCGGCTCAGCAACGCGTCCGACGGCGTGATGCGCTGGGCCGATGTATACGATCGCGACGGTCGGGACCTGTTCAAGGTGACCGACGATATTGCAGCCGCGATTGTGGCTTCGCTCAACCATCCTTCGGCGTAGCGCCACAAGGATTGTTTTTGTGCGGTTGCGCCGTGGGCTGCAATCGCTGTGATTCCGTCATACCTTCGCGCCCGCAGAACACCGCTGGGGCGAACCGTGCGCTGCGAAGGCGACCATCGTCGCTTGAGTATGTACGCTCCATACCGAATGAGCATGCTTCGGTTACAGCGCGCAGTGCCGCTCAAACGTACCGAATCAATGCCTCTTCATACACGATTGTGGACTACTGCTCTACTTATTCCGCTCTTTTTTCTCGCCGGGTGTGGCTACGGACCGCCAGAGGTGAATGGCGTCGCCGGGACCCCGCCTTCGCCTAGCAGGTCATGGACTCCGCCGAGCCACGGGCTGGCGCCGGAGCCGCCGCAGACGGGCTCTGCGCTCCCGCCCGACTTTCTGGCCCGTGCGAGCCAGCTGACGCTCGGCGACGTGGTCGATCTCGCGCTAAGAAACAATCCAGTGACGCGGGTCTCCTGGGACGAAGCACGCGCGGCCGCCGCGGTCTACGGATCAACCCGAGGCGCATACTTCCCGATTGTGACGGGGGCAGTGAACCTGTCACGCACGCGTTCAATCGCCCCCAATGGCGGCCGAACCATCGATCGTTCCGAGGTCGCGCCAAGCCTCGCCTTGAACTACCTGTTGCTGGATTTCGGCGGCCGGTCGGGGAGCATCGAGAACGCCAAGGAGAGCCTCTTCGCAGCTGACCTGACGCATAACGCGACTATCCAGAGCGTCGTCCTCCAGGTCGAATCCGCGTACTTCACCTACATGGCCAATGTCGCCCTGCTCGGCGCCGAGCGATCCGCGATAGCCGAAGCGAAGGCAAACCTTGCCGCGGCGCAGCAGCGAGACAGCGTTGGCCTCGCGACGATCGCCGACGTGCTCCAGGCCCAAACCGCGTTGTCACAGGAGCAGCTGAACTTCGAAACCATCCAGGGCGAGTTGCAGACGGCCCGAGGAAATCTCGCAGCCGCCATGGGCATTCCGGCGAACGTTGCGTATGACGTGGGTCCGCTGCAGAGCGCCGTTCCGGTGCGTGCGGTCTCAGTGACCGTCGACAGCCTGATCAGTGACGCCACCAATCTTCGGCCGGACCTGAAGGCCGCGCGCGCCGCGGCAGCCGCTGCGCGCGCGGATATCCGCGTCGCCCGGTCCGCAACGCTGCCATCGCTCAGCCTTGGGAGTACCGCCGCGCGCACCTATGCAAATCCAGGCATTTATGCCGGAGGTTCGTACGGGTTGACGCTTGGCGTGTCGGTGCCGATTTTCAGCGGCTTTTCTCAGCAGTACAATGTTGCCGCTGCTGCGGCGCGCGCAGACGCCGCGGACGCGCGTGCTGACGTGCTGAGACAACAGGTGACGACGCAAGTGTTCACATCGTATTACAGCTTGCAGACTGCGGGTCAACGCGTCACGACTTCCGATGCACTTCTCGCCAGCGCGGAACAATCCGAGCAGGTCGCGGCTGGAAGATATCGCGAGGGCGTTGGCAGCATCATCGATTTGCTCACGGCGCAGAGCGCGCTGGCCAACGCACGTGCGCAGCAGGTGCAGTCGCGCTGGCAGTGGTATACCGCGCTCGCACAACTCGCGCACGATTCCGGAGTACTCGGAACACGCGGCGAGACACCATTCCCGTTTGTGCCATCGTCTGGCACGCCCTCCCCGTCGCAGAACGTTACGCATCCATGAGCCATAGATCCACAGCGTCATTCGTAATCGTCTCACTCTTGGCGGTTACTGCCGGTTGCTCCAAGGCGAAGCCGCCAAGAGTAGCGAAGGTTCCCGTGGTCGTTGCGACGGTACGTCGCACCGCTGTTCCGTACACGATCACGACCAACGGTGTCGTCGAGCCACTGCAGACCGCGCAGGTCGAGGCGCAGGTAGGCGGGATCCTTACTCGCGTCACATTCGCCGAAGGGCAGATGGTGAGCGCCGGAGAGGTTCTCTTCCAGATTGACCCCAGGCCTTACATCGCCACGCTGGATCAGGCCAAGGGCCAACTCGCGCGCGATCAGGCTCAGGCACTCAGCGCAGGACGCGATTCGGCGCGATATGCGGCGCTCGTGCAGAAGGACTACGTGACGCGCTCGCAGGCCGATCAGTCCGCCGCGACCGCTGCTTCGGCAGCGGCAACAGTCGATGCAGATCGCGCGGCCGTGGAGCACGCGCAAGTCGATGTGTCGAACTGCACGATTCGCGCGCCAATCTCCGGACGCACCGGAGCCCTGCTCGTCCGGCTTGGCAACCTGGTCAAGGCGAACGCGTCGACACCGATGGTGGTTATCAACCAGATCCAACCCATCCTCGTTCGCTTCTCGGTTCCACAAGGCGAGCTTCCGGACATCCAGCGGTATTTTGGGGCAGCACAGCCACTCGCCGTTCAGGCGAACCCCTCGGAAGGATCCGGCGCCATGCTTAACGGGACGCTTTCGTTCGTCGACAACAACGTCGATTCCACCACCGGTACGGTTCTTCTCAAGGCAAAGTTCGACAATTCCAAGTCAACGCTCTGGCCCGGCCAGTTCGTGACCGTGGCGTTGCGTTTGTATGTGGATCCGAGCGCGCTCACCGTACCAGCGCCGGCGGTGTTGACTGGTCAGCAGGGTACGTACGTCTTCACGGTGGATTCATCCGGCAACGCAACTCAGCGCAACGTCAAGGTGGCAAGAACGGTGAACAACATCGCCGTGATCGCGAGCGGCCTGTCGCCGGGCGAACGCGTCATCACCGACGGCCAGTCGAGACTCGTGCCAGGGGCCAAGGTTGTGATCAAGCCAGCGAGCGCGGCTGGCGCTACACCGACGATCTCCGATTTCCCGGCTGCTGGCGGAACCGCAACCGGCGTCGGAACGTCTGATCCCAAGGTGCCGGCCAACGGAATGCAACAGGGCGACGCGCAAGGCTCCGGAGCTGCACCCGTGGGTAACACACCCGCCCGTGGAAGCGGCGGTAAGGGAAGCGGTACCAGCACTCCAGGGACCGGACAATGACAGCTCTGTTCATCCGGCGACCGATCATGACAACGCTCGTGATGGTCGCCATACTGTTTTTCGGCGTCGTGTCGTATGAGCGACTGCCAGTTAGCGACCTTCCGTCGGTGGATTTCCCGACGATCAGCGTTAACGCGAATCTCCCAGGTGCAAGTCCGGAGACGATGGCGTCCGCCGTCGCAACTCCGCTAGAGAAGCAGTTCTCGACGATCGCCGGCATTGATAACATGACGTCGTCGAGCGGTCTGGGATCGACGTCGATTACCATCCAGTTCTCACTGGACAGAAACATCGATGCCGCTGCGCAGGACGTCAACGCTGCGATATCGCAGACGTTGCGCAGCTTGCCACTGGGCATCCTTCCGCCGTCGTATCGCAAGGTGAATCCAGCCGATTCACCAATCCTGTATCTCGCGCTCACGTCCAAGACGATGCCGCTGTCGCAGCTCGACGAGTACGGCGAGACGGTGATGGCGCAGCGCATCTCGATGGTGCCCGGCATTGCTCAGGTGCAGGTATACGGATCACAGCAGTACGCCGTTCGCGTTCAGCTCGACCCCACGTCGCTCGCGAATCGTGGAATCGGCATCGACCAGGTAGCGACCGCGATCAACAGCCAGAACGTAAACATGCCAACCGGCACGCTCTGGGGGCCCACCAAGGCCTACACAATTCAGACGAATGGACAGCTGCAGAATGCCGCGCAGTTCCGCAAGCTCGTTGTTGCATACCGAAACGGCGCCCCAGTTCACCTCGGTGAGCTGGGACAGGTTCTCGATGACGTCGCTAACAACAAGACGGCGAGCTGGTACGACGGCGACCGCGCGATAGTTCTGGCGGTTCAACGGCAACCTGGTACCAACACAGTCGCTGTCGCCCAGGGAGTGAAGGATCTGCTGGTATCGCTGCGCACTGAGATTCCCGCCACCGTTGACGTGCACACTCTATACGACCGATCCAAGTCAATCGAGGCGTCGGTCGACGATGTCAAGTCAACGTTGTTGCTCACCCTGTTCCTCGTGATCATGGTGATCTTCATCTTCTTGCGCAACGTTTCAGCGACAGTCATTCCGAGCCTGGCGCTGCCAATGTCGCTGGTCGGTACATTCGCGGCGATGTACGTGCTCGGGTATTCGCTGGACAACCTGTCGCTGATGGCGCTGACACTCGCGGTGGGCTTCGTCGTGGACGACGCGATTGTCATGCTCGAAAACATCGTGCGCCACTTGGAGATGGGCAAGACGGCCATACAGGCTGCGTTCGACGGATCAGCGGAGATCGGCTTTACGATCGTTTCAATGACGCTGTCGCTGACTGCTGTCTTCATCCCGCTTCTGTTCATGGGCGGCGTGGTGGGACGCCTGTTTCACGAATTTGCAGTCACGATCAGTGCTGCGATTCTCGTGTCCGGATTTATCTCGCTCACGCTGACACCTATGCTGTCGAGCCGCTTCCTGCGGCCGCCATCGCATCAGCACGGGAAGTGGTTCAACGCGTCGGAGCGGATTTACGAGCGCATCGCCGGAGCTTACGCACGCAGTCTTGACTGGGTGATGCTGCACAGGTTCGGAGCGCTAGTCTTCTCGATCGTGGTTCTGCTTGCGACTTTCGGCCTGTTCACGATAGTTCCGACTGGTTTCATTCCGACTCAGGACACCGGTCAGATTTCCGCGACTACGGAAGCGGCGCAGGGCACCTCGTTCGCCGACATGGTGACGCATCAGCTGCAGGTCGCCGCAATCGTTGCAAAGGATACCAACGTCGCAGGGTACATGTCATCGGTTGGCTCTGGCGGCAACAGCGGAAACCAGGGACGCATCTTTCTTGGCCTCAAGCCGTTCGGCCAGCGCCTCACTTCTGACGAAATCGTGAACGAGTTGCGTCCAAAGCTTACCGGCGTTCCGGGCATGAACGTGTTTATGCAGGTACCGCCCGCGATCCAGATCGGAGGCCGCTCGTCCAAGAGCCTGTACCAGTACACGCTGCAGGGCTCCAATATCGCCGCGCTCGACTCCGCAGCGATCAAGATGGAAACGCGCATGCGCTCGCTGCCTCAGCTGGCTGACGTCACAAGCGATCTGCTCATCGCCAACCCGCAGGTCAACGTTACCATCGATCGCGAACATGCCGCGGCGCTCGGCGTCACAGCGCAGCAGATCGAGACGACGCTGAACGATGCGTACGGGTCACGTCAGGTGTCCAACATCTACACGCCCACGAACGAGTACTACGTCATTCTGGAGCTGGAGCCGCAATACCAGGCGGATATTCCCGCGCTCAGCATGTTGTACGTGCAGAGCTCGCAGGGCGGCCTGGTTCCGTTGAGCGCTGTTGCGACGATTTCGCAGAACGTGGGGCCGCTGTCCATCAACCACTCTGGCCAGCTTCCGTCAGTCACCGTCTCATTCAACACGACTCCTGGTGCATCGCTCGGTGAGGCAACGTCGGCGATCGAGTCCGCGGCCCAGAGCATCATTCCGAGCGGGATCGCCACGAGCTTCTCCGGAACAGCACAGGCGTTCCAGCAGAGCCAGAAGGGCTTGATGGGCCTTCTCATCCTCGCGATCTTCGTCATCTACATGGTGCTCGGAATTCTGTACGAAAGCTTCGTGCACCCGTTGACGATCCTCACCGGCTTGCCCTTCGCCGCGTTCGGCGCGCTGCTGTCGCTTTACATCTTCCACATGCAGCTCGACGTGTATGGCTTCGTCGGCTTGATTCTGCTGGTCGGCATCGTGAAGAAGAACGCGATCATGATGATCGACTTCGCGATCGACGCGGAACGTAAGGAGCACAAGAAGCCGGCCGAAGCAATCGTCGAAGCTGCCGGCGTTCGCTTCCGCCCGATCATGATGACGACGATGGCGGCACTCATGGCCACTCTTCCCATCGCACTCGGCACCGGCGCCGGCGCGGAATCCCGCCGACCGCTCGGAGTCGCAGTCGTTGGCGGCCTCGCGTTCTCGCAGCTCGTGACGCTGTATGTCACGCCTGTGTTTTATACGTACTTCGACGAGTTGCCCGAAGCAGCTCGCGGCTTCGCGCGCAGTGTGAGAGATCGCATCCGAGGAACCCGCGCCGCGCCGGCGGCGCCGGCCGCGCCGCGCGCCGCGAAGCCGGAATAGTGCTATAATCCCTGTGGCCGCCGAACCACTTCGGCGGCCACAACCCAATCCAGTCATGACGATGTCACGAATCGCTGCCGCGATGTGCGTTGTTGCGTGTACCTCCGGGATACTCTCGGCCCAGACGCAGACAACGCACACGCTTATGCCCACCCCATCAACAGTTGCGTGGGGATACTACGACGCGGCCGCTGTGCCGGTTTTGCACATAAACTCTGGCGACGAGATCGTGGTCGGAACGCTGCTCACGTCCAGCCCCAAGCGACTCGAAGCTGCAGGCGTTGCCCCGGCCGACGTGGAGCAATCGCTGCGCGACATCTACGACAAGGTCACCAACAAGGGTCCCGGCGGCCATATCCTGACCGGGCCGATCTACGTGAACGGCGCGGATTCCGGCGACGTGCTCGAGGTCCGCATCAAGAATATCGACCTCGCGATCCCTTATGCGTACAACGCATTCGGTGGCAAGAGCGGTTTCCTGCCCGAAGATTTTGGATACTCCAAAATGCGCATCATCCCGCTCGACAAGCGCACCATGACCGCGCATTTCGCCGATGGAATCGACATTCCTCTGCATCCTTTCTTTGGGAGCATCGGCGACGCGCCGCCGCCGGCGATGGGCCGGCTCAACAGTGCCCCGCCGGGCACTCACGCGGGGAATCTGGACAACAAGGAGCTGGTCGCAGGAACGACGCTGTACATCCCGGTGCATACCGCCGGTGCGCTCCTTGAGATTGGGGATGGGCACGCCGGCCAGGGGAACGGCGAAGTCGACATCACCGCACTCGAGACATCCCTCGTCGGCACTTTCCAGGTCATTGACCGCAAGGACATGAAGCTCGCGTGGCCGATGGGCGAGACGCCAAAGTACTGGATTGCCATGGGAATGGACAAGGATCTCGTTACAGCAACCAAGATCGCCATACGCCAGGCGATCGATTTTCTCATGAGTCGCGGACTGAGCAAGGATGACGCATACATGCTCGTCAGCGTGGCGTGCGACGTGGACGATACACAGCTCGTCGATGGTAACGTTGGAGTGCACGTCATGATCCCGAAAGCGATTTTCACAGGCCGAAAGCACCCGTCAGGCCGCTGAGATGCGCCGTTGGCTCTAGTCGCCTCATTTTCAGCTGAGCTTCCGCCTCGGACGACTGCGTACTGTGCCTGGATCACCGTACTCGTTTAAATTGAAATTTCTGTGATGCCTGGCATCAAGATTCAGGGGCGGGTAGCTCAGTTGGTTAGAGCAGGAGCCTTTTAAGCTTCAGGTCGTGGGTTCGATTCCCACCCCGCTCATTGACGTACATGGTCTGGTCGCTGAATTTGTCCTTGCCACCGGCACCCTTCCTCCGTAATGTCTGTCCATGAAGGACACGGGCGGGCTCGACACAGATCTTCCACAGTTGCCAGACCCGGGCGACTCGCCGGTGGCCGAGCGAGTTGCGCATGTCAACGAGCTCGTGAGGCATCTCTGGAACGCGCTCCACGGATTGAATCACATCGCGCCGGGCGACGTGCGCGACGAAGTCTCGGCCGCGCGCATCGTCGTTCGCGATCTCAAGCGTGAAATAATGCAGAGCATCGAGCGCCTCCCCGCTGACTACGCTCGCGTGTACAACTCTGCGGTAATCGCGGTCTACTCCCTCTTGAGGTAGCAATCCCATATCGCGGCGCGGTGCTCGTCGGCTGCACGTGCGTAGTTGCACCATTTGTTTCCGCTCCGCTGTTTATCTTGTCCTAGATGAATTGGCTGATTAACGCCGCTGAGAAAGCCGGCTGGAAGGCCGACGTAAAGCCCCACCTCTCTCCGGCGACGCCCCTCGATGAGGCGTGGCGTTCGGTGGCGCACGCATACCACGTCTCTGAAGCTGATCTCGCGGTCCAGGTTGCTGCGCTCTTCCGGCTATCGGTCGCCCAACTGGGTGCCATCGAGCCGCGTGCCGTAAAGCTCGTTCCAGAAAAGATCGCCCGGAAGCATCATGTGCTTCCACTCCGGGAGTCCCAGAACGAGATCGTCATCGCTATCAGCGATCCCACGGACTACAACGCGGAGCAGGCGGTCCAGTTCACGGCCGGCCGGCGCGTGGTGCTTCACGTGGCCGGATACCACGCGCTCCTGGATGCCATCAACGCGCAGTACTCGCCGGAGCGCGCGATGGAAGGGCTACTTCGCTCGATGGACGTCACCCTCGGTGACGTCAAGGTTGTAGAGAACGAAGCGGTCGATCAGGTAGCAGCGAGCGAAGCCGAGGCGGCGCCTGTCATACAGCTCACCAACATGGTATTGCACGCAGCCATCGCCTGCAACGCGAGCGACATTCATCTCGAGCCCGGCCGACATCAGGGCGTTGTTCGGTTCCGCGTCGATGGTGTGATGCGGCAGTACATGCAGATGCCGCTGATCGCGCTCACTCGCGTGGTTTCGCGGATCAAGGTGATAGCGAAGCTCGACATCGCCGACCGGCTGCGGCCGCAGGACGGGCGCACGCGCGTGTCGATTGCGGGCCGGACTTTCGACATGCGCATATCCACGGTGCCGACGCGCGAAGCTGAAAAGGCGGTTATCCGCATTCTCAATCCCGATGCGTCGCGTTCACTGGAAGACCTCGGCATTGCCGCGCACGAGCTTGCGCGTCTCAAATATCTGCTGTCGTTCAGAGAGGGTATCGTCATCGTCACCGGGCCAACCGGATCCGGCAAGACGACGACACTGTACGGCGGCGTGCGTGAGCTCGCGGCACAGGCGATCAACATCATGACTGTTGAGGATCCGGTCGAATACGAGCTGCAAGGCGTCACACAAATTCAGATCGATCCCAAGCGCGACGTGACATTTGCTTCGGCTCTCCGCGCTATCCTGCGCCAGGACCCGGATGTGGTATTTGTCGGCGAGATCCGCGATGCCGAGACGGCGAAGATAGCATTACAGGCTGCGGCAACCGGTCACCTTGTTCTATCCACGCTGCATACGAACGACGCCGTCGGAGCCGTACAGCGCCTCATTGACCTTGGTCTCGAGCGATCGGCCCTGGCGCCGGCGCTTCGCGGCGTCATTGGCCAGCGTCTCATCCGGCGTCTCTGCAACTCGTGTTCGATAGAGCAACCCGCCGAGCGCGACGCGGCGACGACGCGGCTGGAGCGCGCGTTCGGCGTCAGGCAGTCACGTCGCGCCGTCGGGTGCAAGGAGTGCGGCGAGACTGGTTACCGCGGTCGCATTCCGCTGGATGAGGTACTCGTCAACAGCCCTGACTTCCACGAGAAGCTTGCGCGAAGCGCGCCTTCCGCGGAGCTGCAGCGCGCCGCTGAAAAAGGCGGAATGCGCCCCATTCGCGAAGTCGCACTCGGCCAGGTTGTCGTTGGCGAGACCACGCTGGACGAAGTGGAGCGCGTGCTGGGTGAGGGCGAAGCGCCCCCCGAACGCGATGAGAAGCAGCGCATACTCGTCGTCGACGATGATGCGGTGACGCGAGAGCTGGCTGTCGGTGTGCTCAAGGCGAGCGGCTTTGCAGTCGAGCAGGCGACCGATGGGCAGGCCGCGCTGGACATGCTATCTCGAGACACACATTACTCGCTGGTGACGCTGGATCTCGGCATGCCGCGCGTCGATGGTCTCGAAGTACTCCGGCAGATGCGCTCGAACGCCAACACCGCCGGTCTTCCCATAATCGTGCTGACCAGCGCAGATAGTGAGGAAGCAGAAGTCAATCTGATGAATGAAGGTGCCGACGACTATCTGAGGAAGCCGCTTGACCCAGCGCGATTCATCGCGCGGGTTCGAGCGGTTCTGCGCCGCGCGGCGACATGACGTCGGCGCGATAGTCGCCCGAGCGGCCGCCGCTCTTCTCCAGCAAGCGTACGTCGCCGATCACCATCGAGCGATCGACACTCTTGGCCATGTCGTAGATCGTCGCAAGTGCGACCGTTGCTGCGACAATCGCCTCCATTTCCACGCCGGTTACGTCGGTCGCGACGACGGTAGCACGGGCCTGCACGCCTGGTATCGTGTCGTCCAGCGATAACTCGACATCGACGTGCGACAGGGCGACGGTGTGACACATCGGAATCAACTCCGCGGTGCGCTTCGCCGCCATGATTCCAGCTACGCGAGCCACACCAAGCACATCGCCCTTCGCGATGTCATTGTCGCGGATAGCTGCAAGCGCGCTCACAGACATCCGGATGCTTCCGCCGGCGATCGCCGTGCGCAGCGATGCTGTCTTCGCGCTCACGTCCACCATGTGTGCCTCACCAGTGGCGTTGGTGTGACTCAGCTTGCGCCGGTTGGGCTCCTCGAGGCCGCTCATGCGTACAAGTTCACGCGGAGACGTGTTGAAGGGCGTGTATGAGCGATGCGGTTGCGAGCTGCGGATTGACATTGCCATCAGCGCGCGACTGCGCTTCGGTTACCGCAATAACGGCCTTGGCGGCAGCATATGCTCTGGCGGTGTCGCCTTCGTCAAGGAGCTTTTGCGCGCGCTGTCGGAGCACCACGTTGAGCTCTGCAAGCATGTCGCTGAACGCGCCTCGCGCGCCAGCATGACCTTGCGCCAGAGCGGCCGCGTATCGTGCTGCGTCGTGCGACGACGATGCATCCAGCAACTTGAGCGCCGCGGACCGCGCCACCGAGCGCGCTTCCAGCGAGAGCAGATCGCCCGGCGCGCCGCGAGCGAGTGATACGCGCTCGGCATCACCGCGCGGCAGATCCATTGAATCAAGCTTCGCCTTCACATCAGGGTCACGCACGAACGCGAGCACGTCCGCATCCGCGAGCGGCGCGCAGCGAATACTCATCAGGCGCGAACGAATCGTCGGAAGAAGCGCGCCGGCCTCGCTCGACGTGAGCAGTAGCGTGGTATCCGCCGGAGGCTCTTCCAGAAGTTTGAGAAATGCATTTGCGGCCTGATCCGATCCCTCCTGCGCGACCATCCGCTCCGCGTCGCCAACTATGAATATCTTGCGCCTGCCCATCGATGGTGACATTGCTGCCTTGCCCACGATTGCGAGCGTCGTAGCGAGAAAGATTCCCTCGCTCCCAGACGGACGAGCGTACAGTCCGTGACCAGCGAGGCGCTCGCTATTGGATTCGCGCAGGTCATCAATGATGTCTTCGGTTGTAGCGGAGGACTCACCCAGTCTTGGGCGCGGATAGGCCCAGAACACGTCGGGATGCTGCAGGTTGAGCACGCTGCGGCAGGCGAGGCAGACACCGCAGGGGCGATCGTCGCGCTCGCAGACGAGCAACTGTGCCAGCCAAATTGCCAGCCGCTGTTTGCCGATTCCGCGCGGGCCTTCCAACAGGAGGCAGCCGGGAAGTGACCCGCCATCCGACATCCTGCGAAGTCGGCGTCTGATGTTTTCATGACCGAAGAGCGGTACGATCGCCATGCGGGAAATATGGCACGGTGTGTGATGGTGTAGTTCTGCTACATTCAGCAAGTACACGTGTCACAGAGTGAGGCTATACATATGTCGACAGGTAGACTGACAGGGCGACGGGTCGCGTTCCTTGCGACCAACGGAGTGGACGAAGCCGAGCTTGCCCAGCCGTGGGACGCGGTGACCGCGGCCGGCGCGACGGCGGAGCTGATTTCACTGCAGGCCGGTGAGATACAGTCCATCTCCAAGGGCGAAAAGACGCGCAAGTTCAAGGTCGACCGGGTGATAGACAATGCCAGGCCGGAGGATTACGACGCGCTTGTCCTGCCTGGCGGGGTCAAGAACCCCGACACGTTGCGAATGAGCCCACCGGCCGTCACGTTCGTACGCTCGTTCATGGAAGCCGACAAGCCCGTTGGAGCCATCTGTCACGGGCCGTGGCTCCTTGTCGAGGCAAATTGCGTTCACGGACGGACGCTGACCTCATATCCGAGTCTCCGGACCGACATCAAGAATGCCGGCGGCGACTGGGTTGACCGCATGGTCATTTCGGACCAGAAGCTCGTCACGAGCCGAAATCCGGGAGATCTTCCCGCTTTCTGCGCCGCACTGATCGACGACATAGCCGAGAGCGCGGACGAGCGCTCGCTGGACAAGACCATCGAACAGAGCTTTCCGGCAAGCGATCCCGCGCCGGGTCCGTCCGCTCTCTAGTCGGCTAGCTTCCTGATTCCAGACGGTCTGCGAATCTTTATCTTATCTGCTTGTACTTTGTGCCAAAAAGTACTTGACAGATGACCTGACGACCGGCGAGCTTTACGCGCATGACCAAGGTCCTTCCAATCCGCGACGACTCGGCCGCGGAGCCGCCGACGCTGCATGCGCGCGCAATGGACAACCTGGCGTTCATCCGCTCGACCATGGAGAATGCGGGCGCATTCACCGCGGTCTCGGGCTGGGGAATGGTGATGGTCGGCTTTCTCGCCATAGCCGCCTCGTTCATAGCCGCGGCACAGCCGTCTACGGAGCGCTGGCTCGATGTGTGGCTTGCACTCGCTGCCGCCGGCATCGTTGTGCAGCTGTGGGCCATGCTCGCCAAGGCGCGCGCTTCCGGCGTTCCGCTCCTTTCTGGTCCCGGGCGGAAGTTTGTGCTCGCTGTGTCGCCGCCACTCCTGGCCGGCGCCGTTCTCACAGTCGTCCTGCATCGCGCCGGCATGGCTTCGGTGCTGCCGGGACTCTGGCTGCTCCTCTACGGCGCCGCCGTCGCAGCTGGCGGCGCATTCTCCGTCGAGATCGTTCCAGTAATGGGGCTGTGCTTCCTCGCGGCCGGCGCTCTCGCTCTCTTCACACCGCTCGCATGGAACGATTGGATTCTCGCCATTGCGTTCGGAGGTTTTCACATTGCTTTCGGGATTCCGATCGCGCGGAGATACGGTGGCTAAAACGAACCGCGCTGGTTCCAAGGCGCACAATCAATCCAGCGCGGCTGTGTCCGTGGGCCGCATTTCGCCGACGCCTCTCGCGCCGGTCAACGGCCGCGCGGTCGATCCGATTCCAGCTGCGCTCGATCGGCTCATCCACGAGCGGCTTCGTCTGGGAATCGTCAGTGCCCTCGCAGTCAACGACGTGCTCAGTTTCAATGAGCTCAAGACGCTGATGCAGACCACCGACGGCAACCTCAGCGTCCACGCGCGGAAGCTCGAGGATGCGCGCTACATAACCTGCACCAAGACATTCGAAGGACGTGTGCCACATACGCAATACTCGCTGACAGCGTCGGGCCGGTCCGCGCTCGCTCGGTATCTCGACCACATGGAAGCGCTGATCCGCGCTACCCGGGAGCGTTGACCGTGCAGCAACACGGCGACTCCGCATCGGATCCCGGCGCGTCACGCGATTCCGAAGACAAGTTACATGTAGCAATCATCATGGACGGAAACGGGCGCTGGGCTCGCTCTCGCGGACGGCCTCGCACCTCCGGCCACGTAGTTGGCGCGCGTGTCGTGCGCACTATCGTTGAGAGTGCCGAGGACGCGGGAATCCGCACCCTCACACTGTACGCCTTTTCGGCTGACAACTGGAAGCGCCCAACGCGCGAAGTGAGCATGCTCATGCGGCTTTTTCGGCGGTATCTCCTGTCGGAGATGGATCGCTGCATCGTGAATGGTGTCCGGATGCGGATCATCGGCCGCCGCGACCGCATACCGACAGAGTTGCGCCGGACCGCCGAGATGGCGGAAGAGGCAACCCGTGCGGGTACGCGGCTCGACCTCCGCATCGCGCTGGACTACTCCGCGCGCGACTCAATGGTCATGGCCGCGGAGCGCGCTGGTGGCCGCGCGATGACGCGCGAGAGTTTTCTGCGTCTCATGAACGAAGTCACGCATTCTGGCCCGGTGCGGGATGTGGACTTGTTGATTCGCACTGGCGGGGAGCAGCGGCTCAGCGACTTCCTGCTCTGGGAGTGCGCCTACGCCGAACTGTATTTTACCGATCGGATGTGGCCCGAGTTCACCCCGGCCGATCTGTCTGTCGCTGTCAGAGAGTTTCACGCACGCGACCGCCGCTTTGGCGGTGTGCAGGACACGGTAGCTGCCGCCGGGTGACGTTAGCGTAACCAAACTCTCATCCTGGGCTGGTGGCACGATCCGGCGTGAAGCGCTAAGATCACTTTCATGCTTCGCCTGTCCCTCCGCCCCAACGTTGTAGCCGCCTACCTCTCGGCGCTGCTCGTCTGCGCCATGAGCGCGCTGGCGTATCACAGCGTGGATCGGGCGACAGCTGCGACAGCCCAATCGGCGAGCGCTCTCGCAGTGATGGATGCGCTTCGCGCTGTGGACGACCGTGTGCGCGATGTGTCATTTGCTGCGCACTCGATTACTGGTCAGGGCGATCCGGTGCGAGCTGCGGCGTACACAGAGGCGACCAGTGCGACCGTGAGTTCGCTTGCGAGGCTCCGCGAAATCGCGACACCATATCCGGCGGCGTCCAGCCTCGACTCGTTGGGATACTTTGTGGGACTGCGTCTGGCCACGCTGGACGAGATGGTGCGCATGCGTCGCGACTCCGGCGCCAAGCTCGTCGTGCACCGGCCCGACGTCACCGACGGAGGCGACGGAGGCGACTCAGCTGCGCGGATCAACGACCTGCTCGGCTCCATTTCAGCGATCGTGTCGAGGAGCGACGCACGATCCACCACAAGCATTACGTGGCAGGCAAGCCGCGTACTTGCCGTAGCCATTGTTATTTCCGGGCTGGCGATCCTTCTCGCTCTCTTCGTCAATATCATGCACGCGCGCAATGTCCGCGCTCAGCGCACCATGGTCGAAGAGCTGGAGAACCAGTCGTTGCAACTTCAGCTTCAGGCGAGCGAGCTGACCGTGACGAACAGCGAGCTCGAGAGCGCCACGGCCGAAATGCTGCATCAGACCGTCGAAGCCGAGCGCAGTGAGACGCGGCTTCGTGGCATCCTGGGCTCCGCCACCGACGCAGTGGTCTCGTTTGACGACAATGAATGCATCGTCTACTACAACGCAGCGACGCGCCGGCTCTTTGGCCGCGATGATACCGCACTTGCCGGTGCCCGCATCCTGAGTGTCGTTTCTGAGAAAAGCCTTGGCGCAT
>JBDTIP010000096.1:0-6222 GCA_039936295.1 Gemmatimonadaceae bacterium | reverse complement strand
CCGTCGTTCGAGATCGCGGCTGACGTGATGCGCTTCCACGGTCCGTAGTCAGCGAGGGTGAGGATCTTCTTGCCGTCAGGTGCCGTCTTGTGGGCGGCAGGTTCGGCGCCGGCAGCGGCGCCGCCTTGTTGCGCCGTTGCTGTGTGGAGCGGGAGTAGTGTGGCAGCGAACAGTGCGAGCGCGACGCACCTAGCGGAGCGGGAAAGGTGTCGAATCATCGAATGGGTTCTCCGTTGCCTGGTAGTACTATTCACAAGAACCTCGGTTCTGCGGTGCGCTCGTTTGCGTGCGTTTACGCACGAGACGGCTGGTATGTGGCTGCGCCACGTTAATGTACGGGTATCGCCGATCCATCGCTGGCATCGCGGCGTCGATCCCAACCGGAAAAAGCGACCGATAACCCGCAAATTCCTACCGATATTCCGATCTCAGGACTGATCAACTGTGTTTGACGTATTCCTTCGCGCCATCAAGGATCAGCTATTCGCGCCAGTGGCGCGCGCCGTCGGGCACCGGATTCATCCAAACATGATCACCCTTGCAGCATGGCTGGTCGGGGTGATGGCGGCAGTTGCTGTCGCGCGCGGTGACTTTACGACTGCACTGCTTCTCTGGATCGCAAATCGTGCTCTCGACGGTTGTGACGGAACCCTGGCGCGAGTGACAGGCATGCAGACGGACTTCGGGGGCTATCTCGATATCGTGCTCGACCTGTCGGTATACGCATCCGTGCTGCTCGCCCTGATCCTCGAAAGCCATACTTGGGAGACCGCTGTGGCAGGGGCCGTCCTGATAGGTACGTTCTATGTGAACGGCGCTTCGTGGATGTATCTCGCTGCCATTCTGGAGCGGCGTCAGCAGGGCGCTACCGCAACGGGTGAGCAAACGACTATCACCATGCCCGCTGGCTTCGTAGCAGGGGCCGAAACGTTCGTGTTTTACGTCCTCTTTCTGCTGTTCCCCGAAAGATTACCTCTTCTCTTCTCGCTCATGAGCGTCGGCGTGGTTGCGACTATCATCCAGCGCATCGTGTGGGCTCGACGGCGGCTGATCTCGGGTTGACCGGGACTGACCCGGGAACTTGTATACATACGACGGAGTTGTGCCAGCAACAGTATTCACTCTCGTATTCACTCTCGTATTCACTCTCGCGTAGCAATTGCCTCAAATGATTTCATGCCGCTCGACCGATCAACCCGACCTCTCGCACGCCGAAGCGACGCCTTTCACCCGGGTTGCCGGGTATTTCGAGCCAGCCAGTGAGAGGCGGGGGCGAGCATCTAGGATGCTCGCACGCGGTCTGTGTGCCGTGTTCGTGGTCCTCGTTACGGTGCCACTAGCGACACATACTGCCTCGGCACAGGGAGTCACGGACACGGTTCCCAAACCGCGGACTCCTGCTCTGGTGCCACTTGTCATCACGGCGCGCAAGTTTCCGCCGGCGTTGTTGCGGCCACTACTTGATACAGTCGCCGCAACTACGGGTGGCACGCTATCCTATGCAGAGATGCGAGCGCTTCCGACAAGTGCGCGCGATCCGCTGGCTCTCGCGTTCACAGTGCCTGGCGCCGCTCAGGCTACGGGTTTTTTTGATACTGCGCCGATTCTGTCGCTCGACGGCCAGAATTCGCTCTACACCCAGTACTACATCGACGGATTCGATAACAACGAAGGAGTGCTTGGTGGTCCGAGGATAGATGTTCCACTCTCAGCCATTCGGCGCCTGGATGTCCGCGCAACGACATATGACGCAACGTTGGGGAGGAGCTCCAACGGTGTAGTGAACGCGGAAACGATGTCTGGTACCGACGTGTGGAGCGGCGACGCATTCGTCTACGGACAGCCGGGCCACTCCTTCGACGCACGCCAGGCAGTTTTGCCACCCAACACGTCGGCTGGATTGAATCGGCTTCAGATCGGTGGGTCATTTGGCGGCCCGATTGCGCGACACAAGACGTTCCTCTTCGCCGCGGCCGAACATCTGGACGAGACACAGGATCAACCAATTGTCACACCATATGGCAATGGCACTGGCGCGATTGAACACAAGGAGACCAAGCTCTTCGCGCGGCTGGATCAACGATGGAACGAAACTGAGGTCACGACGTTGCACGCTGCGCTCAGTGATGCGCAGTACATCGGTCGCGGCGGCGGAAACGTAGTACCGGAGGCCGACGTTACACAGCATCGGTTGGGCGCGCTTGCGGGTATATCGCAGCGGAGCTCCCTTGGCTCAACTACGAGCAATACGTTTGATGCCCAGGTTGCCGGGTATCACTGGTACTATCCTCCGACGTCGAGTTCGCTCACGACGCCGCAGATAGCAATATTGAGTCGAGGGCTTGATTCTACCCTCGCGGTAGTTGGCTCGAGTGGGTTTCAGTACGATTCGCGAGAACTACAGATCAACCTCAAAGATGAGCTTGAGCATCGTTCTGGATCACACGATCTGAAGCTCGGCGCCGACATGATCGCCGGAAGCTTTCGACTCCATGGTGATGGATCGAATCTGGCAGGAACTTATACGGTAATAGACAGTGGTCAGGTTGGCGTACGCGGACGCCTTCCAACTGCTGCTGACGTGCCGGGCAATGTGCCTGTATACAGTTTCTCAATTGATGCGACTCCACAGGCCATTGCTGCTTCGCAAACGGTTGTCGGTGCATATGCGCAGGATAGCTGGAAGGCGACGCCGTCACTCAGATTGACATATGGTGTGCGATGGGACTACGACGACCTGACGTCGCACGGAGGCAGCTCGCCTGATTTGAGCAACGTGCAGCCGCGTGTTGCGTTCAACTGGCAACGCGATGCGGTGAACGTCGTGCGGGGTGGGTTTGGCGTGTACTCTGGAAAACTCCCGTACACGATCTACTCGGATGCGTCACAGTTCGGGCCAAATGGAAGTGCGCTCGTAACACTCTTTAATGTCCCTGGCGCGCCCATAACGTTGGGGAACGCGCCGTCGGCAGCAAGTCTCGCCGCTGCCCGCGCAGATCTCCCTCCGCGAGAAATTCGCGCGACCTTCGCCGACGGGCTCATGAGTCCGCGCAGCTACCAGTCGTCACTCGGTTTTGATCACTCCTTTGGCAACGCGTGGGGGTTGTCGGTAAGCGGCGTGTACGTTCAGACCACACATCTACCGCGGCTGGTTGACCTCAACGCCATCTCGCGCGCAATCGGTCCGGCTGACACGACCAATCTAGCTGTGGCCGCGGGAGATCCATTCCGACCGATCACTCCGGTGAACGGAGGCTTTCGGCAGCACACCACAACCGATACCCGTGGACGAAGCTCGTATGCCGCAATGTTCGTAACGGTGAGGCATCAGTTCACCGACTCATTCACCGGAGACGCAAGTTACGTGTGGTCGCATACCCGCGATAACACGGAAGATATCAACTTTGCCGCGAGCAATGGCAACAATGATTTTGGCAAGGAATGGGCTGATGCGGTGAACGATCGCCGGCACAAGCTGAACCTGCGCGGGATTTACACCTGGCTCAACCGTCTGCAGGTGAGCGGAATCGTTGACTACCAGACGGGACAGCCGATCAACCGTGTGTCGGGTCTCGATCTGCTCGGAGCAGGAAGTGGTTTCGGCGACTCATTCATCCGAAATACGCAGCGCTACTACGGCGTACCGCGCAATGGTGAAAGACTGCCTTATGCACTCGAAATCAATCCTGGACTGGCGTATCTCTTCCCCGCAACCGGCGGCCGCCTCGAACTGCGGGTCGATGCGTTCAATGTTCTGAATCGCGCTAACTTCTCGGGTTTTCCGAGCGGACTCGCGTCGCTTGATCCGCGCACACAGGTAGGGCGTCCAGGGGATCCTGTAGCGTACGAGCTGTCTGGCCGGCCGCGCCAGATCCAGGTTTCCGCACGATATGCCTTCTGATGCAAACCGATCGTACTGCTGGGAATTATGGAACTCATTTCAGTGATCGCGGCATGCGACCAGCGTTTGCCGTAATCCTTGCGCTGACTTCCGTATTCAGCGCGTGCAGGCGGGCACCCGCGCCGAGCATTGCCGAGCTCGATTCTGTTCCGTGGGACTCCGTCGTCGTGCGTGCACACGGTACGACTGTGACGTGGCTCATGTGGCGTGGCGATCCATCAATCAATCGCTATGTGGACGATTGGGTGGCGCCGCGTCTCAAGCACCAGTATGACATTACACTTAACCCGGTCGATGCACAGGGCCCTTCAATTCTCAACTATCTCTCGGTTGAGCGGCAGGCCGGATCAGGAGCTGGCACGGCGGATCTAGTCTGGATCAATGGTGAGACATTCTACAACTTGAAGACGAGCGGTTTACTTGCCGGCCCGTGGAGCGGCAGGTTGCCGAATGCGCGATATGTGGACAGCAGTTCGACAATCATCTCCCGCGATTTTGGGCAAGCGCCTGCCGGTTATGAATCACCATGGGGCACGGTACAGTTTGCACTCATATACGACACGGTAGCGACGCCACATCCTCCACGTACTGTCGCGGATCTCAAGACATGGATACGCGCACATCCGGGTCGTTTCACGTACGACCAATCATTCACCGGTGTCACCTTCATGAAAGTGCTCATGTATGCGCTGGACGGCGGTGTGGAGCATTTTCAGGGACCCTTTGATGAAAGCCGGTACCGGGAAGGGAGTGCCAGGGTGTGGCAGTGGCTCACCGATGTGCGACCATACCTCTGGCGTCACGGACAGACGTATCCCGATGGCGTCGCAGATCTACATCGCCTTTTTGCGAACGGAGAAATCGCTTTCACGATGTCGGATAACCAGAATGACGTTGTCACGAAGGTGCGTCAGGGAATTCTGCCACCGACCGCGCGACCACTGCTCCTGCGAGATGGCACGATCGCGAACGCCCACTATCTAGGCATCGCGTGGAACGCACCCAATCCCGCAGGTGCCATGGTGGTCGCGAATTTCCTGCTGTCACCGGCTGCGCAACTGGAGAAGCAGAAGCCGGACGTCTGGGCTGATGGAACCGTTCTCGCAATGTCGCGCCTGCCCGCTGTATGGGCGGCACGATTCAACGCACTCGTAGCTGATCCGCATGCGTTGCCCCGTGACTCGCTGATGAAGTACGCGCGGCCAGAGGTAGCTCCCGAGTACAGTGAGCGTCTCGAGCGCGATTGGCGCGTCAGAGTCCGCGAGGCACCAGAGCATTAAATCGATGACAAAAGGCGAAGACCGCCGCGCATACCCGGCTCTCCTTGGAGCCTTGCTTGTTGCAATGCCGGTTCTGTTGGGCATCGCATATGCTGCCGCTGGTGCAGTTGGCGTAACGGGAATAGCGACTACTGGTTTCAACTTCACCCGGATCGTCCGCGTACTGGCCGAGCGCGCGGTTTGGCGAAGTGTCGCGTGGAGCATCTGGGTAGCAGGGGCCGCGACAGTGATTTCCGTCGGCGCGGCGGGTTGCTCTACTTTCCTGTTTGCCGGACGGACGGTCGTTGATCGGGCCGCGCGAGCGCTGGCCATCGTGCCGCTCGCAGTTCCATACGTAGTTGCCGGCGCGCTGGGTCTTCTCATACTCGGCCAGAGTGGATTCCTCGCACGACTGTTACACGAGTGGGGATGGATCACAACACCCCGCAACATGCCTGTGCTTGTCAACGACAGATATGGCATTGGCGTCATTCTCACACTCGCCTGGAAGGAGTTTCCCTTCCTGGCGCTGATTGGATTTTCGCTACTCGCCACACGTGGACCTGCACTCGAAGAGACTGCGCGCACTCTTGGAGCAAGCCGCCGCGCGACGTTGTTGCGCGTCACCTGGCCGCTCTTGTGGCGCGGATTGCTTCCGGCCGCTACCGCCGTGTTCATATTCAGCATGGGCAACTACGAAGTTGTCGCTCTGTTGGCGCCTAGTGATCCGTTGCCATTACCGATGCTGACGCTCGAGCGCTACAATGCCCTCGAGCTCGCCTCGCGCGGTGATGCGTATGTATTGACGCTTGTTGGCTTGCTCATGGGACTGATAGCCGTGGGTGTGCACGAGTGGACGCGACAGCATTCGGAAGTCTTCAACCAGTGAAACTGTCCTCCTTGCCGCATCGGGCGCACCTACCCAGCGTACACGTGACCGCGCGATACCTGGGGATCGCGGCACTGGCGATTTCAACGATTGGCCCGATGGTGCTTCTCGTCATCTGGTCGGTAAGTGGAGAATGGTTCTTTCCAGCACTCTCGCCGCAGCGATGGAGCCTG
>JBDTIP010000095.1:0-4688 GCA_039936295.1 Gemmatimonadaceae bacterium | reverse complement strand
CCGAATATTCCGTTGGGAACAACGACCGCTGGACTCCCCTTGGGAATGGGCTGCTTGCTCGTGATGCGCAACTCCGTCATTAGCGTACCATCCGGCCGGAATCGCACGTCCGAAACGTAACCCACCGACGCTCCACTCACCCACACTGGCGCACCGGTCTTGAGACCAGCCCCCCACGCAAAGCGCGCGTACAGCGGATAGCCCTTGGACAGTCCGCCTCGAGCTAGCCAAACCGAGCCAACGATCGCGATTGCGAGGCCAAGTATGATTACCACACCCACCAGAACGTCGTCTCGAGTCTTTTTCATAATCTCTGCATGGGTCAGGCCTGCAGGTATGGCGCCAGAAGCAGCGCGGTTACGGCGTCCAGTACCAGTATTGCCACCGACGTTATCACCACCGCGGTCGCCGTGCTGCGACCCACTCCTTCTGCACCAGCCTTGGCGTTGTAGCCTTCGTAGGAACAGAAAAATGCAATCGCGGCCCCGAAGATCGTGGCCTTGATCAGCGAGTAAACAATCTGGAAGGGCGCAAAGGCAAGCTGCAACCCAGCCATGAAGTCCGACGGCAGTATGTCAGTTGCAATGATCGACGTGAGGAAAGCCATGCCGACTCCCACACCGTCCGCAAAGATCGTCAGAATCGGAACCATTAATGTCGCCGCGATCACCCGTGGCACCACCAGATACGCGATCGGATCGTAAGCCAACGTCTCCAGTGCGTCAATCTGCTCCGTCACACGCATCGTGCCAAGTTCAGCGGTGATCCTGGCGCCCACACGCCCGGTGAGCACGAGTGCGGTCAGTAGTGGCCCCAGCTCGAGGATTATCGATTGCCGCGAGATGAGACCCACCACCGACAACTGAACACCGCCAAAAAGCTGATACCGTGTCTGGAACGCCGTCACTGCGCCTATGAATGCAGCGACTATTATCGCAAGCGGAAGTGAATCGACACCGATGTTTCGCATCTGCCGAATCGTCTCGCCACCGTACGTTCGCCAGTCCGGTAGCGCCCGTACGATGTCGGCGGCGAAATAACCGCGCTCACCTACTCGGCAGAATGCGCTCTTGACCTTGTCGAGGACTGGCACTCAGGTACGCACGCGGGCAAAAAGCGTGATTCCTATAACTCCAAAGAGGATGCTAGGCAGCCACGCTGCAAGCTCCGGTGGCAGCAGTCCCTTGCCTCCTATCGCCTTTGTCAACTGAATCAGCATGAGGAAGATTACTGTGGTCGCGAGACTTATGCCCACGCCGTAGGCCGCCCCCCCGCGCTGAGTGCTCGTTGCAAGCGGCGCGCCGAAGAGCAAAATAACCAGACTCGTAACTGGAATCGCGATCTTCAGCATGCGCTCCACCCGCAACTCGTTCACGTCGGCACCCGATCGCTCCATCGCGTGAATGAACCGACCCAGCTCGGCGTAGTCCATCTCCGCGGGTGCCTTGGGCTGCGCGGTCAGATCTTGCGGCTTCTCGGTGAATTGTTTGTCGTACAGCGAATCGAAGCTGAACGTGATGTTTGTTGCCAGCCCCGTCAGGATGTGCATGTCGCCGTGGCCGAGGGCCCAGCCATGCGGCGTGTAGGTCGCATTGGCCGCGTTGACAATGTAGGAGGGATAGTCCGGGCCGCTTCCCTTGCGCTCGATCTCGACTCCGTCAGCCTTGCCCGACGTGAGGTGCAGCGCGCCAATCTTGTACACCCTCCCACCGTCCGACGAGTACGCAAAGTTGTAACGGTCGGTGCTTGCCGAGAATCGTTGTGTCTCCAGCAGCTCCAACCGTCGCTTGTTGGTGTGCGGCGCGACTTCACCTAGCAGCAACCCGAGTCCGACGGCGAACAGCGCGCCAAGGAAGATTGGCGCGATGAACCGGTAGAACGAGATGCCCGACGCTTTTGCCGCCGTTATCTCCGCGTAGCGCGTCAGGGATCCGATTGAAAAGACCGTCGCAAACAGAACCGCCGCCGGCAGAACCATGAACATGGAGTCCGGCAGCCAGTACAGATAGCTGAGGGCGATCTGCGACTTCGGTAGGTCCCGCTGCAGATACGTGTTGAGGTTGTCGGTGATGTCGATGACAATCAGCAACACGGGGAATCCGAGCGAAGTAGTCACGAAGATCCACCAGAACTCGTTGAACACGTAACGATCCAGCGGCTTTATTATGTGGCTGAGTCTCACCTGTCCGACCGTCGCTCTGGAAGTAGCTGCGCGCTGCGTGATTTTCGTGCCACAAAGCCGCGAAGACTGGATAGCATCTCACGTATGTCGCCCCCGCGCGACGCGCTCCCTTCGCGTCCTGTTCGCCACAGAAGCACGAGCGCTAGAAGCGCGAATACCACGTCGGCTGCCCACATCGCGACCACAGGCGGCAGCAATCCCTGCGATGCGGCCGCCGCACCCGCCGTAAGTCCGATGTAGTGAATCGCGAACACCACCAGGCTCACGCCGAGAGTAAGCCCCACACCGCCATGTGGAAAACGCAGCGCGATCGGAGCGCCAAGCATGACGAAGACGAAGCACGCCGCGGCGAGCGCAAACTTCTTGTGAATCTCAATCTCGTCACTGTTTATGAGCTGCCGGGCGTCGAGCATGCGTATCCGCGCGACCTCGATCGTGCTCGGCGTCGTTCCCAGTCCCGCACTGGGCGGCGTCGTCGTAAAGATCCGCCCCAAAACCGTCGGCGGTGCCGACGCCACTGGCTTCACCGCAGCGCCAGGACGGCTCGCTGAATCCGGCACGGGCTTTTGGCCAGCTACGACGGGTGTCGCGCGCGTCGGATGCGCCAATTGCAGTACAGCTGGCACGTCCGGCTGCGCCACGTGCTGCGGCGCCACGTGCTGCGGCGCCACGTGCTGCGGCGCTACCTTCTGTGGGGTCACTGTTTGCGCCCGTGTCCTTGCCGGCGCGCCCTGCGCTTCGAGTGCCGGCACCCCAATCCAGTGAAGCACCGCGCAGTAGAAGCGCCCAAGCGACACGTTGGACGGCACCCTCGTATCCGTAGCGTAAGTATCCGGTGTGAGCTTCAACCCGCTGTCGCGTGCGACCTTCATGTCGCGCAGGAATTCGGTGCGCGCCGACAGGTACTCCGCGCGCCCATGCATCACATCCCGCTGCATCTCGCACACCGACATCTCGCGGTTGCCCTTGCTCTGCGCGTCCGTCGACTTCTGAAACTGGTTTGCGACACCCTTGACCGTGATCAGATCCGTGTTGAAGTACAGTCGCTGCAGCTGCGCCGGATTTGTCACGGGAACGTCCTGCATCGTGCCATTGTACAGCGTCATCAACAGGTCTGTCCGGTTCTGAGCGAACGCCATGTTGCCGCTGTCCGCGTATATAGTGCGCTTGCGTGTGGGATCACTGAGGTCGTAGATCGTCACATCGCGCATCAGATTCGAGCTTTCATCGAGATGGTTCGCCCGCAAGAACAGCTTGCCAGGACTTACCTCGTTTATGACCTGCTCCCGAAGCGCGAAGGTCGGCTTTTTCTGGGCGATGTCCGACTGCAGAACCGCGAGCTGATGGTTCGATCGGGGAAGCACCTGATCGTTGAACACGATCATGAACAACGTCACGCCGGCCGCAGCGATGAGCACCGGCGTCATGAGGCTACGGAAGCTCACCCCACTCGCTTTGAGCGCAGTAATCTCGTTTTCGGCGGCCAGGCGGCTGAATGCGTGCAGCGTCGCCACTAGCACGGCCATCGGCACCGTGAGGGCGGCCGTCAGCGGTATGGATAGAAGGAAAAACTCCCCGATTGCGGACCACGGAATCCCCTTTCCCACCAGATTGCCGAACTGCTTCGCTATGTAGTTCAGCAACAGAAGCGATGTCAGTGCGGTGAGGGCGAATATAAGGGGTGCCAGGTGCTCCTTGAGAACGTATCGGGAGAGTATCTTCACGGGGTGAAATTTACAGGGTGGGTCTCCACCGGGCGCCCTTCACCGGCGCGCCGGCGAGAGCACACGTCCCCTGAATCACGGGGGACACGCTGGGCCTCCAGAGCGCCCCGCTTCCTTGGATGCAACCTCACGCTCTGCATCCTCGCCACAAGCGCACTTGCAAGCGCCCTTGCGTCGCCGCTTCGCGCGCAAGTCACCGATACCACGCACCGAAACCCGTCGCCGTTGCGAGTACGGATTGGTAGCGACACCCTCCCGCTTCGCCTCCCATCCATCCAGACCCGTACCGACGCCGCCCTCTACCGCGAAGCCGAAGCACAGATCCAGGCCGCCCGTGCAACTGCCTTCCAGTTGAATAGTCGTTCGATTCTCGAATCCGTCTGGGGTCAGGTCGCGACCCAGAATTTCGCCACCGCTCGCCCCCAACCTCTGGCAGCCGAAGACGCCCAGCAACGCAAACCGCGTCCGCCTCAGAATGAACAGTTGTTTGGAGACTATGCTGATCTCGGGATACAGGTCGACGCCCGGCTTGAATTCCGAAATGAGAAGGACGAGACAAATCGGTGCCAGGGAGCGACTTATTTTCTCACGGCAAACACCTGCAAGGCGGCCTACGAGCCCAGCCTCGACTTCCAGTACGCGCTACGTTCCGCGGGTGTAGTCGCCGACAGGGTGCACGTTAACGTCGACTACGACTCACAGCGCGAGTTCGACGCGTCCAACACGATCTCGATCGCGTTCGACGGCAAGCCGAACGAGTTTCTTCAGAAGCTCGAAGTCGG
>JBDTIP010000094.1:0-3821 GCA_039936295.1 Gemmatimonadaceae bacterium | reverse complement strand
GACGCTCAGCGGATCGCTACGCTGCTGGTGCATCGAATCGAGGAAGGGATGCTCGACAACGGCGCTGGGTTGGAAGAAGTCGCCGCGAGGTTTGGATGGAGCTCGAGGCAGATTCGCCGCGTCGTCCACCGGCAGCTGGGTGTGTCGCCCATCGAGCTCGTCCTCACACGCCGCCTGTTGCTGGCCAGGCAGCTACTCACTGAGACCAGGCTGCCGATGACCGAAGTGGCATTCGCAAGCGGCTTCTCGAGTCTCAGGCGCTTCAACGATGCGTTCAGTCAACGCTACGGTGTGCCACCCACGCGCCTCCGCAAGGCGGCCGATGACATGACGACAACTCCTGCATCTGGCGATTCGTTCAAGTTGCAGCTGATGTACAGACCGCCGTTCGACTGGCATGGCATGCTGCGGTTTCTGCGCGCACGCACGTTACGTGGCGTGGAGCGTGTCGACGACGAATCGTACATGCGTACCGTTCAACTCGGCGTGCACACTGGATGGATACGTGTCAGGCACGTCCCAGCGAAGCGTGGCCTGACGGTAGAGCTCACGCATTCCCTGACGCCAGTGCTTCCGGCGCTGCTCGGCCGCCTGCGCAGCGTATTCGATCTCAGCGCGCGCCCGGATCTGATCTCCGAGCAGCTGATGCGCGATCCGCGGCTCACCGACATCGTCGCACTCAATCCTGGAATGCGCGTGCCCGGCGCGTTCGATGGATTCGAGCTCGCTGCACGCGCGGTGCTTGGTCAGCAGATTACAGTCAAGGCCGCGACGACGCTCGCCGGACGGTATGTGAATGCATTTGGCGAGAGTATTGATACTCCGCACGAGTCACTCACGCACTTGGCGCCGACGGCGCAGCGTGTGGCGGCGTTGAACGTCGATGACATCGCTGCACTCGGCATCATCCAGACGCGGGCGCGGAGCATTATCACTCTCGCCGAAAGAATTGCATCCGGACAACTCGTGCTCGACGCGGGAGCCGATCCAGCTGCGACTATGGCGCAGCTCATCGAGATGCCGGGTATTGGGAAGTGGACCGCGCATTACATCGCGATGCGCGCACTCCGCTGGCCGGACGCCTTCCCCAAGGAAGACATCGCCCTGCGCAACAGGCTCGGCGGAGTGACAGCTGCGCGCGCCGAGGAGCTGTCGCAACCGTGGCGTCCTTGGCGCAGCTACGCTACTCTGCATCTGTGGCAGAGCGATGCGCCACCATACTCCGAACCTCAAGCTGTTCCCCGGGATTGACCACATGCGCGTACTGAGCCTGCTCCCCGCTTCCACCGAGATCATCTGCGCGCTCGGCGCCGGTGATTCGCTCGTCGGCGTCACGCATGAGTGCGATTTTCCTGAGGAGACAGTCCGGCGGCTGCCACGGGTGACGCGATCCATGATCGCGACTCACGTCACTGCTCCTGGCGAGGTCGATGACGCCGTCCGCGAACGGTCGAACGCCGGCGAGCCGCTTTACGAGCTCGACGAAGCGACGATTGCCAGCCTCGAACCGGATCTCATCGTGACGCAGATGTTGTGCGAGGTTTGCGCGGTGAGCGAGACAGATGTGCGCGCGATTGCGGCCCGACTGAAGAATCATCCGGATATCGCGATTCTCGGAGGCACGACGTGGAACGGAGTAGCAGGTGACATCCTCCGCGTGGGAATCGCACTTGGCTGCAGCAACATCGCGGAAGCACTGGTCGAATCGCTGTCGATGCGATTGCGCATCATCCACGACAAGTTACATGCGGCGCGTGCACCGCGTCCGAGGGTAGTCGTCATTGAGTGGACCGATCCGATCTTTGCGGCAGGCCACTGGGTGCCGGAACTTGTTCGCCGCGCGGGCGGTCACGAGATGATGACTGTTCCCGGCGAGCATTCCGTTGTTCGCACCGTCGAAGAGATCCGGCGCGCCGATCCTGAGATTCTCCTCGTAGCACCGTGCGGTTATGACGTCGAGCACGCGGTGGTCGCGGCGCGAGAGTTGCTCGCCACGGACCAGTGGGCGTGGGCTGGAGAAGTTCCCGTTTGGGCTCTGGACGCGAATTCACTCCTCAGCCGCCCGGGTCCGCGCCTGGTGGACGGCACCGAAACACTCGCGGCGATCATGCATCCCGCACTGTTCGGCGCACCGGCCGATTCACACGCGCGGCGAGTGCAGTAGTTAGAGATGCGCCGGCGTGGCGCGACGGTGCTCGCGCAGGTTCGTGGGAGCGATGTCGTCCGAGCCCATCCAGCGAGTCACGATCGCAGCGGCAACCATGTCCGCAGTAACGTTGGTGAGCGTCCTGAACATGTCAGGTACGACATCGATTGCGAGCAGGATGCCGATGCCTTCGGCGGGAATTCCGACGCTTGTGAGAACCGGAACCATGATTAGTAGCACGCCAGCCGGTATCCCTGGAATGCTGAAACTGAGCAGGACGGCCGAAACCGCGATCGCGATGATCTGTGCCGACGTGATCGGCACACCGTAGAGGCGAGCGAGAAACAGCGTGCTCGTAGTGATCGCTATCGTCGCGCCGAGCTTGAACGTAGAGACAGCAAGCGGCAGAACGAAGCCAGTTATTGAAGCGGGCATGGCAAGACGCTCCTTGCCTGCCTCTATCATCGCTGGCAGCGCGGCGAGCGACGACCGGGAGCTGAACGCGACGACCTGAGCTGGCGCGATGCTGCGCGCGAAGTGCATGAGCGGCACCCGCGCCACGATCACTGCGAGCGCGTAGAGTGCGCAGATGTACACCAGGCATGCGCCGGCAACCAGCACCAGCAGTGCGAGCACGACTTGCGTGCTTCCGAGTCCCGTGCGCGCGCCGAGCGCGTAGGCGAGGCCGAAGACTCCGAGCGGAGCGATCCAGAGGATCCACCGCACAACTTCGAGCATCACGTCTGCAACGCCGCGGAAGAACCCCATTACGTGGACGCGCGAGTCGGCGGGCACGCGCGTGAGCGCCACGGCGAAGGCGACCGTGAAGACAACGAGCGGAAGCAGGGCCCCGCTAGCCGCCGCGGCAACCGGGTTTGCAGGTACCAGCTCGGCGATCCATCCCCAGAATCCGAGTGGTGGAGGTGCGGTCACGGCAGTCGCAACCTGTCCGAGCATCCCGTTGGCAGCGCGAGTCACGTGAAGCGCGCCGAGCATCCATGGTGTGACAAGCGCAACAACAGCAGCCCCAGCTACGAGCAGTGCCAGAAATACGATGAGGACCCGAAAGCCTATTCGCCCCACCGTTCGCGCGCCGGCAAGTGATGCAACGCTAGTGATGAGGAGCGCTACCACCAGTGGAACGACGACCGCACTGATAGCCTTGACCCAGATCGTACCCATCGGTGCGACGACGCCCACCAGGCCGGGGAAGGCTACGCCGCCGATGATGCCTGATGCGAATGCGAGCAGGATCGTCGTGGCGGGCGAGATGCGCCACCAGGGGCGTCGCGGCGGCCGCTTACCCTCTATCCGATCACCGTGGGACGCTGATTGCTCTGGCACGGGCTGGAATCTACACGCGAGCCGGGACGTTGAATCGGTACGTGGTCGCCGCCTCCGAGCTGGTGACTCGTGGCATCGCGAGAGATGTTCAGCCAGCAGCGCCGGTCTCGACAGCCTTTCGCTCCCTTTCGAGATCGGACTTCAGCAGCTTCTCGAGCTGGCTCCGCACACGTCCTCGAACGTTGAACAGGCCACCGGGAAGGTTGTCGAAGCGAAATCTCTGTACGCTGACCAGGTAGATCCCGGGTCCGCCGGCCAGATTCGGCGCATCGAAAATGGCGGATATCTCGACGGATGATTCGAAGTAATGATCTGCGTACAGCTGCTTGCG
>JBDTIP010000093.1:0-17306 GCA_039936295.1 Gemmatimonadaceae bacterium | reverse complement strand
CGGCGTGTCATCCGCGATCGCCAGGCCAGCGCTGCGGGCCTTCCTGCGAGCGTCGAACCATCCCATCAGACTCTCGGTGTCCTCGCTCGAGATGTACGCTCCCTGAAGCCTGGCTGGCTCCGACTTGCCCGGGGGAATGAAGAGCATGTCGCCATTTCCCAGAAGTGACTCCGCCCCCATGCCGTCGAGTATCGTGCGACTGTCGATCTGACTCGCGACGCGGAATGCGATCCTGCTCGGAAAATTCGCCTTGATCAAGCCGGTGATGACGTTCACACTGGGCCGCTGAGTCGCGAGAATCAGGTGAATGCCAATTGCGCGCGCCTTCTGCGCCAGCATGGCGAGCGGCGTTTCCACCTCGCCCTGTACCGTCATCATAAGGTCCGCGAGCTCATCGATGATGACGACGATGTACGGAAGCACGTCGTCGGTGTATTCGAGATTTTCGAAACCGACGTTTGGAGTTTTGGGCTTCTTGAGCGGGACCTTGTCGGTAACCTTGCGGTTGAAGTCCTGGATGTTGCGCGCGTTGTTGGCCGCCAGCAGCTCGTACCGCGACTGCATCTCGTACACCGCCCACTTGAGCACAGCTGCTGCATCACGGTTGTCAGTCACGACCTTGTGACGGAGATGCGGAATCGTGTTGTACACCGACAGCTCGACCATCTTCGGGTCGACCATCAGGAAGCGAAGAGTTCGAGGGGTGTGCCGGTACAGCAAGCTCGTTATGAGCGTGTTGACGCAGACCGATTTCCCGGAGCCGGTTGCACCCGCGATGAGCAGGTGCGGCATCTTGGCGAGATCGGCGATGACGGGCTTACCGGCGAGGTCCTTGCCAAGAGCAATCGGAAGAGCCGCGCGCGCGCCCTGGAAATCGGGGGACTCCAGAAGCTCCCGAAACGCGACCATCTCAGGTACAGGGTTGGGTACTTCCACCCCCACAGCTCCGCGGCCTGGAATCGGGGCGACGACGCGTATGCTCTGTGCGCGCATCGCTAGTGCAAGATCGTTTGCGAGGCTCGCTATCTGGCGGACCTTCACGCCCGGAGCCGGTTCGATTTCGAATTGCGTCACCGCGGGTCCCGTAGTGCGCCCAACGAGTTCGCCGTCCACCCGGAACGTGCGCAGAGCTTCCATGAGACGCTGGCCCGCGGCATCGAGATCCCGGCGGTTAGCATCGGTGTTGCGAGGGGCAGGCGCAGTCAGCAGATCGGGCGTGGGAAGATCTTCATCATCAAACCGTTGCTGCGCGACATCGCTCGCCTCGATCTCCGCGGCAACGCGCTCTTCCGCGGACTCTCGATCCCTTCCGCGTTTGCGCCGGCTACGGTCCTTGCGCAGCTCGAAGGGCGCGGAGATGCCGTCATCCATCGCGGGCATCTCCTCGGGCGTCGGCTCCAACTCCTGGGCCAGTAGCTTCTGCTTGCGAAGCCGCGGTGGGGTATAGGTATCATCGAGCGCCGTCGCCTGCTCCGTCGACGCAAGCGCGGGCTTCACCTCGCGACCCACCAGCATGCGTATCGGATTCCAGGACAGCGTTCCCGCTGCCAGCACGCTGAGCGCGAGCACGAAGATGAGCCACGCGCCGACGGGTCCCGTGAGCGCGACGGTATAGAACGCTATCATCCCGCCAATGATGCCGGAGAAGACGTTGGACTCACGGGTAGCCCCCATCGCGAGCGCGACTCCAAACGGAAGTACGACAACCATGCCGAGAAGGAAGATCAGCCAAGACCGGTCGCGCCCACCTCCCATGCGGCCAAAGGCGCGCAGGGAGTGCACAGCGAGAGCGACGGGGAGCAGCGAGGACCCGGTCCAGCCGAAGACAACAATGAGAGAGCGAGCGGCGATGGCTCCCACGGAACCGAAACTGCCGGCAGCTGCGGTCACTCCGCGCATTTCACTCCAGCCATGCAGCATGAGCGCGCCGGCGAGGAATACCGCCAGCAGCAGCAAGGCGATTGCCTGGACTTCACGCTTGAGTGCGGTGTCCGTCACATCAACGCTCCCGATCGGTCCCGAGGCTGGTTATCTGGCGTTCGACAAAAACTGGCACAACCGGATATGCATCGACGGCCGCGCAGAGCGCAAGGTCATCGCTGAATCCCGCACCCGCCAGTGCCCTGCCGTGCGCGGACTCGCGGAATACGGACATGACATCGTCACCGTAGTTGCGCGCGAGGAGTGCACATGAATGCGCTGCGTCGTTCATTGCTACACCTGAGACGCGGCGCGTAACCGCGCGGATGAGTCTGCCCGCGCACGCAGCGTCCTCGAGTGCGTAGTGTCCGTCGTGGCCAGCGCACGCGATGACGACGTCCGCTCCGCCGCGCAGCGCCGCACGCAGCATCGCTGTTACGACGGACAGGTTCACGTAAGCGGCCACGACGACATCGGTGGCGCCTTCGGCGGCGATGAGCGCTCGCGTACCATTAGTGGTGGTGAGAAGCACCGTCTGTCCGCCAATAGCCGCGGCGGTGAACTGTGCGGGAGAGTTGCCGAGGTCAAAGCCGTCGATTGGCAGCATCCGGCGTTCCCCGGCGAGCTTGACAGTACCTCGCTCGAACTGTCGTGCCCGCGTCATGAGTGCGTCGGTATCGGCAAACGGAACCACCGCGCGCGCTCCGTTGGCGAGTGCAGTCACGATGGTACTGGAAGCGCGCAGTACGTCAATGACGGCGACAACGCGCCCCGCGGAATCTGTACCCGCGAGCTCGTCGGCCGTCAGATATGCATCCAACCGCAATGGCGTTGTCCTAGGTGAGCTCCGCAATGAGCGCTGCACCCTCGCGCTCGAGGAACTTGGTGTCGACCTTTCCGGCCTGAAAATCGGCGTTGTGCATCACCCGCGCAAGGAACGGAATGGTGGTGGTCACGCCCTCGACGATGAAGCTCTCGAGCGCAATCTGCATTCGCCGGATCGCTTCATCGCGATCACGCCCCTGGCAGATAAGCTTGGCGAGCAACGAGTCGTAGTACGGAGGCACGCTATAGCCGGTGTACACGTGCGTATCGAGACGCACTCCGGGGCCGCCGGGCGGGTGGAACACGTCAATCCGGCCGGGAGATGGCTGGAAGTTGCGTGATGGATCCTCCGCGTTGACGCGGCACTCGATAACGTGGCCGCGAAGCGGAGGCAGCTCCATGACGCTGAGCCTCTCGCCCGCTGCAACGCGAATCTGCTCCTTCACCAGATCGATTCCAGTGAGCATCTCGGTCACGGGGTGCTCAACCTGAATTCGGGTGTTCATCTCCATGAAGTAGAACGAACCGTCCTCGTTCAACAACATCTCGATCGTGCCGGCACCGACGTAGTTGATTGCCTTGGCGCCAGCGACCGCGGCGTCGCCCATCGCCTTGCGCAACTCAGGCGTCATGGCCGGACTTGGTGCTTCCTCGATCAATTTCTGGTGCCGTCGCTGTACGGAGCAATCGCGCTCGCCAAGGTGGATCGCGTTACCGTGGGTGTCGCCCATGATCTGAAATTCGATGTGGCGCGGGCGCGCGAGATATTTCTCGACATACACTTCACCGTTACCGAAGGCGGACAGCGCCTCCGAGCGCGCGAGCTGAAATGCGCGGCCGAAGTCCTCTGGATCGGCGGCAACCCGCATTCCCTTTCCACCACCGCCCGCCGATGCCTTGATGATGACCGGAAAGCCAATGTCCACTGCAAAACGCAGTGCTTCGTCGACGTCATCGACGGGTCCGGGAGAGCCGGGCACTATCGGCACCCCAACCGCCTGCATGGCGCGGCGCGCTGACGCCTTGTCGCCCATCACACGAATTTGGTCGGCGGTCGGGCCGATGAACGTGATGTTCGACGCGGCACAGGTCTCGGCAAATTCCGCGTTCTCTGCTAGAAAGCCGTAGCCGGGATGGATCGCATCAGCGCCGGTAATCTCAGCGGCCGCGATCAGTCGGGGAATGTTGAGATAGGATTCGCGTGCCGGCGCCGGACCGATACAAACGTCATCGTCCGCAAATCGCACGTGCAGAGATTCTCGGTCGGCTTCAGAATAAACCGCTACCGTCTGTATTCCCAATTCCTTGCATGCACGAATCACTCGCAGCGCAATCTCGCCGCGGTTCGCAATCAGAATCTTGTTAAACACCGGATCTATACAGGGGATTCAGTAAACGCGTCCCAGTGCGTGTCGCTGGTACCGGCGACGCCCTGCACTCGAAGCGCAAATTCGCTTGGGCTAGTAGCCGCATTCAGTGCAGCTTCGTAAGTGATCACTCCCTTGGTGTACCACGACATCAGGCTCTGGTCGAAGCTCTGCATCCCGTATTGCGTCGTGCCTTCGGCGATGAGATCGGGAATGTTCAACGACTTCTCGACGTCGCGGATGTTCTCGCGGACGGCCTGTGTATTGATGAGAACCTCCACAGCCGGGACGCGACCGCTGCCGTCCTTCTTGGGCACGAGGCGCAGCGATACGATCGCGTTCAGTGCGCTCGAGAGCATGAAGCGCACCTCTCCGGCCTGATTGGGCGGGTAGAACGAAAGAATGCGGTTGATCGTCTGACTCGCGTCCGTAGTGTGCAGCGTGGAGAAGACGAGATGTCCCGTGTCGGCGGCCTGCAGCGCCGTGTCGAGCGTTTCCAGGTCGCGAATCTCACCCACCAGAATGACATCCGGATCCTGGCGCAGGACGCGGCGCAGCGCCTGCGCAAAGTTGGTGGTGTCGTTGCCAACTTCGCGCTGGTTGATGTGCGAATTGATGTCGCGGTGCAGAAACTCGATCGGATCCTCGATCGTGATTATGTTCGCGAATCGATTGAGATTGACGTGCTGCAGCATCGCGGCGAGCGCGGTGGACTTGCCTGATCCTGTAATCCCGGTCACGAGAACCAGGCCGCGTGGCGACATCGCGATCTTCTCAGTTACCGGCGGCAGGTTCAGCTCACCGACTGTGCGCGCCTGGAACGGGACGACACGAAACGCATATGCGATAGTGCCGCGCTGCTGGTACGCATTCACGCGGAAGCGCCCGATGCCCTGTACTCCGAGTGCATAGTCGCACTCCTTGACCTCGGCGAATTCCTTCATGTGCCTGCCTGTCATCGTCTGCTCTGCGATGTGCCGAACGTCTTCCAGACGGATCGCTGGCATGTCCATCGGAACGAGATCGCCGTTGATGCGCAGTGTCGGCGGACGGCCAACCTTGATGTGCAGATCGGACGCGCCGCGCTGCACCATCTGCTGAAGGATGACCTTGTAGTCGAACGACGATGCGCCCGTTGGCGCCCCCTCTGCTGCGGTGCTACCCATTTGATGCCACCTACGCGTTTGGGTCAATTCGGAAGAGTACCTGGCCGTACTCGACTGGCTGCGCGTTGTCCACCAGAATCTCGCGAACAACGCCGTCGAATTCGGACTCGATCTCGTTCATGATCTTCATCGCCTCGATGATGCACAGCGTCTGACCCTTGGAGATTCTCTCCCCGACCGCGACATACTGCTTTGCACCGGGCTCGGCCGACGAGTAGTACGTACCCACCATGGGCGACTTGACCTCGAGGTAACTCGCACGAGCTTCATCGGCGCGCGCCGCGGCGACACTCTCCGCGCTTGGCGCCGGCGGCGCCGGCGGAGGCGGAAGCGGAGGCGCGGCTGGAGCCTGCATAGCCATCGGAGCAGCGATGGCAACCCCGCCCCGTTGTTGCGGCGTCTTGGAGATGCGGATCTTCATCCCTTTCTCCGTCGAGATCTCAATCGAGTCAACGCTCGACTCGTCCAGCATCTCAACCAGCTTCTTGACGTAGCGCAGATCAATCACGCGGACAGCTCCAGCAGTTCGTGGGTAAAGTCGGTTAGTACGCGCGGACCTTCCGCGCTCAGATATACATCATCCTCGATCCGAACACCGCCCCACTCCGGGCGATAGATGCCCGGTTCAATGGTGACGACCGTATCGGCCAGGAGTTTCGCGGCGGCCGTGCGTGCCAGCCGCGGTGCCTCGTGCACCTCCAGGCCGATGCCGTGCCCGAGCGAGTGACCGAACTCCTCGCCAAAGCCCGCGGCAATGATGTAATCGCGCGCCAAGGCGTCAGCGCACGCCCCGGTCATGCCGGCGTGCACGGCCCTGGATGCGCGCTCATTTGCAACGCGTACGATGTCGTAGACAGCGCGGACGTCGGCACTGGCAGTCCCGACGACAACGGTTCGCGTCATATCCGAAACGTAGCCGGCGTGCTCGGCGCCGAAATCAAGCAACAGCAGATCGTTCGGCTCGATAATTCTGGCGCTCGCGCGCGCATGGGGCAGCGCCGACCGCGGGCCCGAAGCAACGATCGTCTCGAACGGATGCGCTTCACTTCCCTCGTCGCGAAGCGCCTTTTCGAGAATGCCAGCAACCTGAAGCTCTGACAGACCCGCACGCACCTTCTGCAGCGTACTTGAGAGAGCACGGGTGGCCATTCCAGCTGCAGCCCGAATCAACGCTACCTCGCACTCGTCCTTGGACTCGCGCAGCGCCTCGACGATGTCGCCCTGCGGACGCCACTGCCAGCGCGCCCCAGCTGCATCGTCGAGAAATCGCTGAAACTCCCGATGGGTTACGTGGCCAGAGCCGAAGCCGATGACAGCCCGTCCGGGCAACTGGCTCAGCTCGACCCACAGACCATCCCAGAGGCTCGTCGCCTCGACGCGCACGCGAACGAGATCGCCAACCTCCGCTCCGACCTGGGTCTGGTAGCGGAAGTCGGTGATCAGAACGGCGTCGCGTGGCGTGATCAGCAGAAGCGCGCTCGACCCAGAAAAACCGGTGAGGTAGCGAATGTTGGCCCGACCCGTGACCAGCAGCGCATCGAGGTGATGTTCTACAAGCGCTTCGAGCACACGTGCGCTGCGCTGCGCACGTCGATCGCTCATCAACGCGCCGTCCGGAGGTGCGACGCCAGTCCACGCAACGCCGCTTCGTAGCCGTAGCCTCCGAGCCCACACACCACGCCGACGGCCGTCGCCGCAAGGATGAGGCGATGGCGCTCGGGCTCGCGAGCGTGGACGTTGCTCAGGTGCACCTCGACGTACGGAATCGAGACAGCCGCGAGTGCATCTCGCATCGCAAGGCTCGAGTGTGAGTACGCACCAGCATTGACGATCGCTCCGTCCGCAGTGCCCCGGAGGTTTTGAATCGCCGTCACCAGTTCGCCCTCTCCATTGGATTGGAAGAAGTGCACGTCCACATCCAGTTCCGCGGCGACGCGGCGTAGCGCCGCCGCGATATCCTCGAGAGTATCAGTGCCGTATATCGCCGGTTCGCGAAGGCCGAGCATGTTGAGGTTCGGCCCATTGATGACCGTCAGGCGCAGAGTTGCCACAGGTTCTTCAGGAGCGCAGAGCGCCCGACGCCGACTTGCCGAAGGCGCTGGAAAGCCGCTCCGCGGCGCTCACGTCACCCTGATCCCGACGGTCGGATCCAAAAAGTGAGCCGAGTGACGACTGTCGCTCAGCTGCCATCTCCACTCGTTCCTGCGCGTGCATGGCACCAATGCGTTCAAAGAACTGGCGCACTGTTTCGTGCGGGGACGCCGCAGCCTGTTGCGCTTCGACGTGCGCAATTTTTTGGCGCAAGGCAGGATCGTCGCGCAGGATCAAGAGCTCGCGGTAGACGGCAAGAGCTTCGCCGTGCAGCCCCTGCCGAAGGTAGAGCTCAGCCATTGTCTCCGTGACGAATGGAGACGATTCGCGCCGCACTGGAGCGACAGTTTCCGCCGTCGGCTTGGGCTCCTCAGCCGGCGCCGGATGCGCACTCGACGGCTCCTCCGCAGCCGCGTGGGCATCCGTGGCGGTTTTTGCTGACAAATCTGCCGACGAATCTGCAGCAGGCGGTGCGAGTTCGTGCTGCTGCTCCGCATCAGCGGCTGGCGCTGGACTGTGCCACGGGCCTGCGAGAACCGATTCCTGATCATCCGATTCGGGCTTCTCTAATTGCGACTCTGGCGCATGCAACGGATCGAGGCCACTGGGCCAGCCGGTGACCTCGAACGCCTCCTCGTGCTGGATCTCGAGCGCCACCTCAGTGTGCGAATAAACGAGCTGTTCGGGACTGATCGGCTGCTGCTCCGCATCGGGCTGGGCGACGATGTCTTCGAGACTGACGGCTGACGCGTCCGGCGCGGGCTCGGGTCGCACGGTTGGGGGAATCGGCCACTCCGGCTGGCGCTGCTGTATGCCCGACTGCGTGCCCGACTGCGTGCCCGGCTGCGCCAGTGACGTGATGTAGGCGGCGATCTCTTCGTTCCGCGGATCCAGCTCGAGCACCTTTCCATACCAGCGCATGGCACCGACACTGTCACCCGCGTCGCGCGAGATGTCGCCCAGGTGACGGAGGGCGATGATGTTCTCCGGATCAAGCGTCAGCGCCTGCTTGAACACCGCCGCGGATTCCTCTGCATGTCCGGCGTCGTGAAGCGCCTGCCCATAGACTATGTAGCCGCTCATGTGGGTCGGCTGCTGCGGCAGGTAAGTGCGACAGAGCTCGATGGCGACATCCGGCTGGCCGGCCTTACGATACTCGTTGGCCAGGGGCGCGAAATAGCGCTTTGGGTTCTCGTCGAACTTCCGTTGTAGCTCGTCCAGCCGGCCCGTATCGGCCATCAACGTCATCTCGTAAGGGAAACGTTTGTTTCGCCGACTATGTCGCGAAGGGGAGAAGATAGCCCCACAACCTTGATTTTGTCCACTCTGGGGAACAGCTTACCGGGCTATGCTACAATCGATGCGGAGTTCCGCAAAATACATCTGGATTTTCGTCACGGTCGCTTTCATCGGCGGCTTTCTCCTATACGAATCGTCCGGACTCTTCGGCAGTGCCCCCATTACCTCCACCACGGCGGTGGCAACCGTTAATGGCGAGGACATCCTTGTAACCACCTGGCAGGCCCTGGAGGCCCAGCTCGAGCAGCAGCAGACCAGCCAGAGCGGCGAGTCCATTTCACTGGACAAGCGCCAAGCGATCCAGGACCAAGCCTACGATCAGTTGGTGAATGGCGCTCTGCTTCAGCAAGAGATTCGTCGCCGCGGAATCACCGTCTCGGTTGATGAACTCACCAACGCGGCCAAGTACAGTCCGCCACCGCAGCTGATGCAGGATCCTGAGCTGCAGACCAACGGACAGTTCGATCTCGACAAGTACCAACGCTTTCTCGTGAGTCCTACCGCAAAGCAGAGTGGGCTGCTTGTGCAGCTCGAAGGCTATTACCGAGACGCGATTCCGAAGCAGAAGCTGTATCAGCAGATCACGTCAGGACTTTGGATTTCCGATGCGATGCTGTGGCTCAACTATCGCGATGCGCACGACAGCGCCTCGATCACGTACGCGTCGTTCGTACCGAGTGACGCGGAGATCGCAGCGACGCCAGTCAGCGACGCGGAGATTCGCGCGTACTATGATGCGCACAAAGCGGAAATGGCGCGTGCGGGTCACGCGCGCGTCACGTTCACTGAAATCCCGCGCACGATCACGGCGGCAGATACCGCTGCGGTAAGGGAACACGCGCTCGCTCTTCGTGACAGCATCGAGAAAGGCGCAAAGTTCGAAGACATCGCGAAGGCTGAGTCGTCCGACTCGGGATCGGCGGTTCGCGGCGGCGATCTCGGAAAGGGAGTAAAGGGGCGCTTCGTTCCTGCATTCGAAGCAGCTGCCGCGGCACTCAAGCCGGGCGAAATATCGCAGCCTGTCCTTACGCAGTTCGGGTATCATCTAATTCGTCTCGACTCGCGCAACGGCGACACGCTCGCGCTACACCACATTCTTCTTCCGATCACGCAGAGCGACTCCGACGCGGATAAAACGGATCGCAAGGCCGACTCACTTTCCAAGATGGCGTCGTCTTCTGAGACACCGGACAAGTTTGATGCTGCAGTAAAAGCCCTCGGCCTGCAGACCTACACGACCGACGTAACCGATGGCCAGCCGCTCATGTACAGCGGGAAGACCATTGCCAGCGTGTCCGCGTGGGCGTTTGGCGGAACGAAGGTGGGCGAGGTAAGCGATCTATACGACAATGACGCTGGCTATTATCTCGCCAAGCTGGACGCGATAACGCCCGGCGGAACTCCATCGCTCGACGCCGCGAAGACCGACATCAAGCTGCTCCTCGCGCGCCAGAAGGCTGTTCAGAAGATGGCCGATCCCGCTCGCAAGTTCGCGATTGCTGCATCCGGCAGCTCCATGGCGCAGGCGGGCCAGATTCTCAATACAAAAGTGGACAAGACCGACTCGTTCACGCGACTCTCCGGTCTTCCGACCGTTCCGAGCTCGGGTAAGGTGGTGGGCGCAGCGTTTACGCTTCCCATCGGAACCGTGAGCGAACCGATCGTCACGGACCAGGCGGTTTACGTGATACAGGTGGACCGGCGCGCCGATGCGGACAAGAAGGCTTTCGATGCGACCAGCGGGCAGCTTCGAGGTCAGTATTTGAATTCAATGCAACAGGAGCGCATCCGCGAATTCGAAGCAAACCTGCGTTCGGAGGCGAAGATCACCGACCGCCGCAAGGAAATCGAAGCGACGATGCGCCACGCGTCATCGTGACGCGCTCGGCCTGAGAACCGGGAGCTGCCAGCGGGCAGCTCCGATATGCCAAAGGGGCGGCGAACGAGATATCGTTCACCGCCCCTTCGCTATTGCCCAACCCTCAGGAATGATCCTACCGCTAGAGGCAGAGAAGTCCGTTGGAATCTTTGCGCTTTTTAAGCGCCAATCAGATGAGCCGTCGCGGTTCGCGCTGCTCGCTGTCGGGCGCCGGCTGATTGTAAGGGCGCTGCAGATCGTCGGAGGTCAGGCGAGACGGCGGCGCGGAATCGGTGGGGCTCACATTTCGCTCCAGGTCGTTCATTTCCTTTTTGAACTCCTTGATACCCTTACCTACGGAGCCGGCGATCTCAGGAATACGCTTGGCACCGAACAGAAGCAGAATCACCACCATGATGATCACCAGTTCCATAAAGCTGAAATGCGGCATTGTAACGACTCCTTATGGGAAAGCGTTCGGCAATCACGGCCCGAAATATAGGCTTCTTTAAAATAACGAACGCGCTATCAGGTAGGCCAAGAGTACACCTAGCAGGCCCAAAAGTGACACGTCAACCGCGACCGGCCCGACGGCGAATTTCAGGATCACCAGGTCGATCGTAAGCGGGCCTAGGGAAGGTCGAACGCCAGTCGTAAAGAATTCCTTTACAGCGCTCGGCGGGAGGAATCGGCGGCAAACCTGGGTAAGAAGACCGCCGGCAATGAAGCCAGTCGCAAGGACCATCCCGTAAAAGAATGCGCCCTTTCGGGACGCTCCGCGTGGTGGCATCAGGCGTGTCGCTCCATGAGGTAGAAGATAGCCGCTCCGAGCGCATCTCGCGCAGGGCTCGGCGGTAGGTCGACCAGGGCCGACCGGGCGCGATCGGCGTACTCCGCAGCGCGTAGGCGGGCGTAATCAAGACCGCCGCGCCGTACGACGATCTCGGCAACTTCGCCGACGTCGTCGTCCGATGGATCCATTGCCGAGAACAAAGCATCGACGCGGCTGCGCTCCGCCGCGGTCATCGACCGTAGCGCGGCGATTAGCGGAAGCGTCACCTTGTGCTCGCGCAGATCCAGGCCGGCCGGCTTCCCGGTGGTCTCAGACGCTTCCGTGTAATCAATCAGATCGTCGGTGATCTGGAACACCATTCCGAGCGCATCACCGTACTGGGCTAGTGCGTCAGCGTGATCTGGAGCCCCGCACATTGCACCGACGCGACACGCGGCCGAGATGAGCGATGCTGTCTTGGATCGGATCAGGAATTCGTAGTCATCTTCGGAAAATCCGAGCGGCTCGCCGGTCGAAAGCTGTGATAGCTCGCCAACGCTCATCTGGGTGGACGCATCGACCAGCACGCGAATAGCAGCCATGTTGTCGAGCGCAACCAGCTGAGCGAGCGCGGTGGAATACAGGAAGTCACCCATGATCACTGAAATCTGATCGCTGAAAAGCGAGTTGATCGTCGGCATTCCGCGACGCAACATGGAGTGATCGACCGCATCGTCATGCACGAGCGTTGCGAGATGTACCATCTCGACCACTGACGCGACGACCAGCGCACTGTGCGTTGGCGTGCCTGCAGTGTGGCTCGATAGCAGTACGAGCGTGGGACGGAACATCTTTCCGCGCATCGCGAGAAGATGGCGCGCGGCGAGCGCCAACATGGGAATGTCACGCGTGACGGCGTGCTCCATATGGTCTCGAACTCGCTCGAGATCCTCGCGCACCGGCGCCTGCACCTCGTCGAGCGTCACAACGCGCGGCGCGTACTTCGCGTCGAGCGCATTGGCCGGCCGAGCGGTCACGCCATCTGCTCGGCGCGCTTCAACCGCTCACCGATATCGCGAAAGTGAATGTCGACGGCGAACACACGCCGATAGTAGTCCTCTGCGTTCTTCCATCGCTCCAATTGCTCGCTAGCGTAGCCGAGCAAATAGAGGACACCGACGAGCTTGGTGTCGGTGAGGTTGGATTCCTTGAGAGCGCCCCCAAGGGAACTGAGGGCGACTTCATATTGGTTCTGTTCGATGAAGCTCTGGCCGAGCGACTCGTACGCACGCACGCGGCGTTCGGGCGTGGCGTCACCGCGCATCGCCTTCTGGAATTGGGCGACAGCTTCGTCGAACAGCCCCATTTCCATGTACGCGACGCCGAGGTCGTAATGGCTGTCGGAATCACTCTCGTCGACGTTCGCCGCGACGCCGGCTTTGAAGGTTTCGAGCATGTCGGAGAAGTCAGTCTGAACGTCGCTCGCGGTCTTGTCCTCTTCCTCAGCCGTCATGCGCGGGTTCTTCGGAGGCTCGCCCTCGAGCAGCCACTCGTTGAGATCTACAAAATCGTCGTCGCTTCGGGCGGCAGGTTTCGCCACCGACGGCATGCCTGCCGTCGCCTGTTCGTCCTGCACCGCCTCGAGTGGGAGGATGCCGAGATCTCCAGGTAGGCCGCCTTCCATCGCTCCGACATCGCTTGACAGCGACTCGACATAACCGGTGAGCGCGTCCGCCATGGACCCGGAGTCGCCAATCGAAGCCTCCGACCCAGGCTCGTGTGCGCCCAGCTCGTCGTCATAGGTTGGAGCGGCGTCCGTAGAGCTCTCAAGGGCTACTGGCGAGAACGAATCGAACGATGTATGCTCGATGGCGAGCGGGGATATGTCAGCACCAGGCCCGTCGGCGGCATGCCTGGTTGACTCGAACTCGGCCATGGTCGGGCCGGGTCCTTGGTTTTCGTTGGAGATGAGCGACGTCAGCGGGTCTTCCAGCGGTGTCAGACCGGCGAGCGGGGACTCGTCGAGCGTACTCGCCACATGCTCGTCCGCTGGTGTGGGAAGGCGGACCTCGTCAAAATTCTCAGCGGTAAGCGGATGAGATGCAGCATCTGGAGTGCGCGGCTGTGCGGCGGACGCGGCCGCTCCGCCCTTCTTGCCGTACTCGAGGTCCAGGAAGACCAACCCTTCACGCTTGGCCTGCTGGCGCGACATGGCCGCCCGCGGAGCGAAATCCGGATCGAGCGCGCGAATCCGCTCAAGCGTCGCGGTGGCTTCGGCGCCACGGTCCTCCGCCATCATCGCCTCGTAGACGACCTGGAGCTGCTCCAACGCCTCCTGCGTTCGTCCGGCCCGGGCAAGCTGCTCCGCGAGCATCAGTCGTACATCGTCCTGGCCCGGGCAGAGGTCGGCGAATTCCTTGAGCGCCCGGAATGCCTCGCTGATGTCGCCCGCCTTTTCCATCCGCGATGCGTACTCGAGGAAATTCTGTTTGGCGTCGGAGTTGAAGCCCTTCTTCGCGCTGATCTTGCCCAGCTTGTAGTAAATCACCGCGCGGTCCGGCGAATGCCGAAGGACCTTGTTGCAGAGAGCGATCGCATTGTTGAAGAAACCGCCCTCGGCATAGAGGTCGACCGCCGTCTCGTAGAAGCCAACGGCCTTTTCGAGGTCGCCAAGCCTCAGATGCAGGTCGCCCACACGGTTGTAGAGCGGGATGTCGAGTTCTTCGGGTATGCCGGTAGCCGCCTCGATTGCCTGGGCGTATACCTCGAGCGCGCGGTCGTACTGCCGCTTCTGCTCGAACTCGGCGGCTTTCCTCTTGAGCTGGGCAGACTTGGACATGTCAAGGGGAAGTTAACGCCAGCGCCATAGACCGGCCAGAATGGCCTGTCTGAGGCAACCTAACGATTGAGCGGTGAGGCCATGACGTCGCGCAGGCGCGACACCCGCAACGGCGCTTGAGCCTCGCCACGACACGCATAGTAGCATGCATCGCAGTTGACTGGTTTGTACTTGCGAAAGTCACGCCAGTGAAAGTCGACTGGGAAGTCGGGGCACCGCTTCACGTAGCCCCCTGGGTCCAGGTGGATGGTCCGGATCCCAGAGCGGCAGGGGCCGGAATTCTCACCATGTGCGTAGCGCGGGATCTGTTCCAGATAATAGTCGGAGTTGGTGATTATGCCGCGGCGTTGGCGCTTGAACGCGAGAAGCTCAGCAATGACGTCCTCCAGAATCGAGATCTCATCCGGTGGTATTACGCCGTCGGCGTTGCCGTTCTTGTTCTCGGTGTAGTAGCTGAAATTGACGCCCACACCGAGCTCGGCCGCCCGCCGGACGATCGGCATAAGGTCGCCCAGATTGGACCGCTTGATGACGGTGTTGAACCGTATGGCGTCGATGCCGCGCTCCCGCATGGCGGGAACATTCCGCATGATCTTCGCGACGAGCCCTGGAATTCCGCGCGCAACGTCGTGGCGCTCATCCAGAAAGTCGAGCGAGATGTTGAACTGGTTCACACCCGCGTCCCAGAGCGATAGTGCGCGCTCGGGACTGAGCAGGCCGCCGTGCGTGATCAGCGTCATGTACTTGATTCTGATCGCTCGATCGACCGACGCAACGAGATCTTCCAGGTCGCGACGCATGGTGGGCTCGCCGCCTGTCCAGGTGACCATCATGGGGTTGAAAAAGCGTGCTGCGTCGGCGTAGCTCTTCAGCTCGTTGTCGCGGGCGGAGGCGTCGGTCTTCCAGTAATCACAGAACCCGCAGCGCGCATTACAGCGCAGCGTCACCTCGAAGTGAACAAGAATTGGCTTGCGAACGAGAGTGAGGTAGCCGTATTTGGCGAGAAATATGGGAACGTCCCACGGCGAGAAACGAGATGATAGCAACGGTTACGGAACGTCCTGCTGCCGGTATGTGGGCTTGTCGTAGTTGAATTTCAGGTCGGGCTGCGCCTTGTTGGCAATCATGAAGCTGAAGTACGAACTGCCATTGGGACTCTGGCTGAACGAGAAGATCGCACGCCAATCGTGCAGGTCGCGCTGCAGCGTGATCTGGTTGCTAGCGAATGCATGATTCACGACATCATAAAGTGTCACCCAGCTCGCCGACCACTTTTGCGTGATGTGAAAAGTGCTGTTTGCGGCGATCGTTTCGCGAGGTGGTACGCGCACAAATACGCCGCCCCCGATGATGTCATTGGTCGACGTGACGTTTGTTTGCGGATTGAGGAGCTGGTTCTGCTTGCACTGCTGAAACAGGAGGGGATTCGGCGCGTACTGAGTGCACACCAAAGTAGGATCGAAGTTGATCACGTTACCGCCGACTGGCGCGCGCTGGCGCGACTCCGAGAACGTTATCTGACTGCTCCAGCCTGCCTGATCGTTGATCGCGTACTGCTGGTCACGGGCGTAGCTGCCGGCGACGGGTAACGATGACAGCCGCGCCGCAAGCTGATCCTGCTCGCTCTGCTCCGCTGTCCGCGTAGGCGTGCTACTGGCTGGCCCATGGCCGAACAGCCGGCTGATCGCCGCGACGACCCCCGACTGGCCATTCAGCGTAAACGCAGCATTGATTCCTGTGCGGAAAGGCTTGAAGCGCGCCGTATCACTCTGAGTGTCGCCCTGGAACAGTGAGTATGTGCTGCTGAAGCTGAACCCGGGAAGCAGATCCGATGTAGCTCCATACGTGAACGAAGGGGTCGTCAGGCCGGTGAGATGAGTCTCGCGCGCACGCGCGAAGTCCCATGTAAGAGCAGACGCGTCCAGTGCCAGCAACTTGATCTTGCGCCCCTCGCCGGTCGCGCCTGTGTCTGATTTCAGTTTGCCCTCGAAGACCTGGGTGAGGCCAAAGGTGATCTGATTCTGAGGCAGGTTTCCGATAAAATTGCCCGGCGTCTGGTTCAGCGCCGCAAGGTACGCAGCAGGCACGTCACCAGCCGGCGAGTAACCGTAGCTTATGCGCGGTGTAATCGAGTGCCGGATTCGCGACAGCGGTCCGAAGCCAGGAAGTAGTGCGAACAGCGTCGGTGCAGCGCTTAGCGCGAATGTCGGCCGTTTGTTCTGGTGCACCCACTGACCGTTGGACAGCTCCGATTGAACCCAGTACGAGCCAGCGTACACGTTATTGAAAGTCACCGACGGATTCAGGTTCAGCGTGCCGGGCAGGAAGCCAGGGAGACTGAATGCGAAGTTGAAGTCAGCCTGATTTGCGGCCGAGCGCGCGAAAGTCCTGGTGTAGCGTTGACTCGTGTCGGTCTGGCTCACGAACGTTCTGGTCACAGGATGGTCCAGGTCCTGACTCTGCAGAGTACCCGACAGGTCGAGCCTGAATCCGTGGATGCTGATCGGCGTCCCGATAGATGTCGTCTGGCGCGTTTCGGAGGCGTTGATGCGAGAGCTGTCTGACACGCCGGCAGCGCTCGTGAAGTACCGATAGAACAACGTCTGCGACTCGTCCATGTGAGTCGTAGCCTGGCGCTGGAAGTTGAGACTCGGTGTCCAATCAAGCCAGTTGGTAACAGCGAGTGTGGGACTTGTAAGGCTGACTGTGGGATAGTTCTCCTCTATCTGAGTGCGACCGGAATACTGTTCCCGGTGGCCTCCCACGTCGACTGAGAATGGGCCGAGCTTGCGATTGTATCGCACATCCGAGCTGATGGTCGATAGCTGAGCCGTCGGATTGTACGTAGTTACCTGCTGCGCCTGTGTGTTGGTGACAAAATTGACGCTAGTACTGAGCTGGCTCGTGGAAGAGAATTGCTGCGAATGGTACCACGTGACGGCAGTGTTATTGTTGCCACCGGGTTGTGCCAGATGATTGACCGCGATTCCGCCGTTGATGAACCTGTCCAGCCACCGGTAGCGGAACTGTCCGTTGACGCGGGAGAAGCCGGGATCGGCTGGAGTACCGCGCGCGCTGCTGCGCCAATCGTACCATGCCTCGGCGTCCATGTAGTCACCGAGGTTGAAGTAGTAGCCGAGATTTTCGAGGTGGCGACGGTACGACGAGC
>JBDTIP010000092.1:0-3550 GCA_039936295.1 Gemmatimonadaceae bacterium | reverse complement strand
AGGGGGTAGATGCGCTCGAAGTTGAAGGTCGATCCATCGGGCATGCGGCGCGCATCGTCCATCTTGCCGCGCTCGAGCAGGTTCATGAAGATGTTGAGCGCCGGCGGCCAGGTCCCCACGCACACGGTAGCGCCGGCTTCCGCGAGCCGCTTGGCGATAGCGAAGCCGAATCCACCGTCGTCGGCCACGCCTGCAACAAGGGCACGCTTGCCCGTGAGATCGATATTGAGCATGGCCATAAGATAGTATCTTCCTCGCGTGCCTACCCCGTCCGGCATCTTCATACTCGGTGAGTTGTCGGGCCCGGTTGCCGACCAGATTCAGGCAATCGTCGAGCTGCACGACGCCAAGCTTGCGCGCACCCATCGCCCCCATCTGACACTGGCCGGTTCGTCCGGTTTGGGGCCGATGGCTGCCGACACGTCCGTCGAGCTCATGCGCGAGCGGCTGGAGCCGGTAACGAGCACCACGCCACCCATCCAGCTCGAGCTGGGCAACGCCGAGCGATTCCCCGCGACCCAGATCGTGGTGCTCCCCGTAGTGCCGCGCGGTCCGATCCGTGCGCTCCACGACCGAATCGGCGCCAGCGGGCTGCACTTCGCGCGGCCTCGCTTTGCGTTCTCGCCGCACGTAACGCTGAACCTTTACAAGACGCTCACCCGCGAATCTCTGGATGCGCTGCTCGCCGTGCGCATCACTGAGCCGGTGCTGCTCGACCGGTTGCGACTTTACTACACGAGCGAGCCGAACATCTCGCGGCTCATGCTGGAGTTGCCGCTTGCGGGCAAACCGGAAGTTTGACAGAAGGCCGATCTTCGGAAGAGAAATGCATGCAGATACTGGTTCAGGGTCTCCGATCCAAGGGCGGAAGTCTCCGCGAAGCGATCGCCACGGGCAAGCGAATCGACCGCTTCAGTCTCGCCGTGAGCTTCTCCAGACGCGGAACTCCGCCGCACCTCGGATGGTAATCCGCCTGAGCAAGCGGCGGGATGGCGATACCGTGCTGCGGTGCGACCGGGCGGACGGGACGTCCACCTGGCAGCGCCAGGACGGAACGCTCGCTTCGGTATTTCCGTTCCATGATATCACGCACTACGCGGTCGAAACGGAGATGGGCTTTCGCTCGGGCTTCTTTGGCCTGATCGCGAGCGGCTGGGACATAGTCGAGACCACAGGAAAGAGTCCGCGCGGGGCGATCCCGGACGAAGCGCGTGCGGTCGAGACAATTGTAGGTCTGTTTGACGTGCAGCGGTCACTGGGTGTGGAATGGACAGCCGAGGAAGTGAACGCGCATGCCCGGACTCACGTATCTGTGAGAGGCGAGTCTGGGATACGGCAATTGACGGACGATGAAATCGCGAGGGCGCGAACCCGGGTTCGCGATCTGGTGCAGCGCTGGAACGATCTCGCGCCGGATGAGACTCTCGAGCTACCATTTGACACAGGAACCGAGTGAAGTACTCCGCATGGATAACCATCGCCGCTGTTTCGCTGGCGGCAATTGTACCGATAGCTCAGTCGCAGGAGACGGCGTCTCCAATCGTGGTACGCCAGCCGCCGAGCAACTGGCAGCTGTTAGACGACTCGGCCGATCATTATCCGGGAATAAGTCTGTTTCGGGCGCAGCGTGAGCTGCTGGCGGGCAAGTCGCCAAAGGCATCGGTTATTGTCGCCGTGATCGATGGCGGCGTGGACACCGCGCACGCCGCGCTCAGGACGCGACTTTGGACAAATTCAAAAGAGATCGCGGGTAACGGAAAGGACGACGATCACGACGGTCATATTGACGACGTGCACGGCTGGAACTTCATCGGCGGAGCCGATGGCAAGGATGTGAACTACGATACGTTCGAGTTGACACGCATGTACGCGCGCTGCGCCGGAACGCCACAGACGATGACCGAGCAGGCGATGCCGCTGCCGGATTCTACCAAGTGCAGCGCGATATCTACGGCTTATGAAAAGCAGAAGACTCAGATCAACTCCACATTGGGTCAGGTACGTCAGATCTCCGTGGTGTTGAGTCGCGCGCTACCGATTCTGGAAGCTGCGGCGGGAACAGACTCGCTGACGCCGGCGGTGGTAGCAGCGATACACGATACTACGGCGCAGGTCAGGCTCTCGCGCGAAGTGTATCTCCAGCTCCAGCGGGAGGGTATCACTCCTCAAGGCGTCGCTGACGCGGTGACGGAATACGGCGTTCAATCGCAATACGGACTGGACCCGGCGTTCGATCCGCGCACGATCGTCGGCGACAACTACGCGGACGTATCGCAAAGCAATTATGGCAACGCAGATATCACCGGTCCCGACGCAAAGCACGGAACGCACGTGTCCGGCATCATTGCGGCAGTGCAGCAGGACAGCGTCGGCATGCAGGGAATCGCGTCCGCCGCGCTCATCATGCCGGTGCGCGCGATACCTGACGGTGATGAGCGTGACAAGGACGTCGCCAACGCCATTCGCTACGCTGTGGATCACGGTGCGCGCGTCATCAACATGAGCTTCGGCAAGCCGTACTCGCCGTTCAAGAGCGCTGTCGACGCTGCGGTGAAGTACGCCGACGCGCATAACGTGCTGACGGTCCTTGCCGCGGGCAACGATGGCGCGAGCCTCGATACCGCATCTAATTTTCCCACGCCGTATTACGACGGTGGCGGCCGGGCGGCGGACTGGATTGAAGTGGGTGCGTCATCATGGCGCGGCGGCGACACGGTTGCGGTCGGGTTCTCAAACTACAGCCACACCAAGGTCGACGTGTTCGCGCCAGGCGAGGACATTCTCTCGAGTGTGCAGGGCGGTGGATACGAGCGCCTGAGTGGCACGAGCATGGCGGCGCCCGTGGTGTCGGGGTTGGCTGCGTTGATCATGTCGTACTACCCCGATCTTACCACTGTGCAAGTGCGTCAGATCATTTTGGACTCCGCCAAGCGCTACGACCGCGCGTCACTGATACCGGGCGACCGCAGCGGTGCGACGGCTCCTTTCGCGTCGATGTCAGTGACGGGCGGAATCGTGAACGCGTACAACGCGCTGCGCATGGCACAGCAGGAGAGCTCGGCGGCGAAACACTAGAGGCGCGCCGAGTCGGCTGCAAGGGGCACGACCCGAATAGTGCGTGTACCGTGCGGTCGCGATAGACCAATCAATTTTGGTTCTGCACCTCGCTCCAGGCCGGGCACTTGGGCGGCGGCGCGACTGCTGGTTTCGGCGCGGGCGAGTCTGCGTGCATCACGGTGTCTGCCACGCCCATCAGCTGAACGTCGAAGATCAGCGTTGCCTTGGATGGTATGACGGGCGGCCTTCCGAGCTCACCGTACGCGAGCTGGTAAGGGATGATGAGTCTGCGCTGGCCGCCCACGCGCATTCCCTCGAATCCCGCGTCCCAGCCGGCGATCACGCGCCGCGCGCCCTGCGGAAATGCGAGCGGCGGGCGAGGCTTGCCATTGCGAAGAGTGTCGCGCGAAGAGTCGAACTTCTTTCCATCGGTGAGCCAGCCGGTGTAGTGCGCGTAGATGCACTTGCGGGCCGCGACGGGTGCGCCGGTACC
>JBDTIP010000091.1:0-22487 GCA_039936295.1 Gemmatimonadaceae bacterium | reverse complement strand
CCGGAAGTCGCGTTACCGTCGATCTGAGCCCGATCATGCAGAAACGGCTCACGGTCACCGGATCCACGATGCGTCGACTGCCACCCCAGGAGAAGGCGGTCATCGCGCAGGAGCTCATGTTGCGCATTTGGCCATTGCTCGAGCGCGGATCGATAATTCCCGTGATCGATTCGACATACGCGATGTCACATGCTGGCGACGCGCACCGGCGCATGGAAGGTCCGCACATCGGCAAGGTCGTACTTACCAACTAGGGAACAGTCGCTCCGATCGCGGCTTGTGGTCCAAGCTCGCCTTCCCATCGCGCCATTACCGCGCTCGCGAGGCAGTTGCCGATGAGATTGATGGTGGTGCGCGCCATATCCATGAACGCGTCGACGCCGAGTATAACCGCGACCGCCTGCAAGGGCAGGCCGAACATGGCGAGCGCACCGGAGAGAATGACCAACGCCGCTCGCGGGACCGCAGCGACGCCCTTGCTGGTGAGCATGAGCGTCAGCATCATGACGAGTTGCTGCCCAAATGTCATGTGGATTCCACCAGCCTGAGCTGCGAACACCGACGCCACAGCGAGGTAAAGCGCGCTTCCGTCGAGGTTGAACGAGTACCCCGTCGGCATTACGAACGCGACGATCCGGGCCGGAACCCCCATTTGCTCCATTCGTTCCATTGCCAGCGGCAGCGCGGCTTCCGATGATGCGGTAGAGAATGCGATCAGCGACGGCTGGCGGATTGCGCGGAGAAACGCTCGCAGGGGAACGCGCGACAGAACCGCCACCGGGAGCAGTACCAGCAGCGCGAACGCGATCAGGGCGCTATACAGCGTGAGGACGAGCTTTCCGAGGCCGAGGAGCACGCCGATGCCACTGTGCCCCACTGTGACCGCCAGCGCCGCCCCGATTCCGATAGGCGCATACGCCATCACGATCTCGGTGAACTTGAACATCAGATCCGACAGCGCCGCGCAGAAGTTGAGCATGCGTGTCTTGTTGTCACACTTCTGTCGCGTGAGCGCCACAGCGAAAATGATCGCGAAAAACACGATCTGCAGAACTTCGTTATGCGCCGCGGCATCGAAGAAGCTCTGCGGCACCATGTGCTCGAGCACGCCGGCGAACGTCACGGGGTGTGAAGCCAGTTCGGTGCCTGTGCTCGCAGTCGCGGCGCCGAGCGAAACGCCTATTCCCGGCTTTATGATGTTCACCGCGGCAAGTCCGATGAACAGCGCACACGTCGTGATGACTTCGAAGTATATGAGCGATCGCAGCGCCAAGCGGCCCACTTTCTTCATGTCGTCGCCATGTCCCGCAATGCCCACGACCAGCGTGCTGAAGATCAACGGGACGATCAGCGACTTGATCATCCTGAGGAAAATCTGCGACAGCGGATCCAGCTTCACCGCGAACGTCGGGAAGGTAACACCGATCACGATGCCGACGATCGCCGCAAAGATGATCCACTGCGTCAGCGAGACGCGGCGCAGCGCCTTCAGCACCGCCGCACCGCGATTGCAAACTCAGCTCTACACGTGATCGTTCACACCCTCTCGCCGATTGCGCAGCGTGGAATGGCTGTAACCGTATGTGAAGTAAATCACGAGCCCCACCGCAAGCCAGATGATGAAACGGATCCAGGTTATGGCGGGCAGCTGAGTCATGAGGTAGAAACACGCGACGATGGAGATCAAAGGCGTGACCGGAACCCACGGCACGCGGAACGGACGCGGTCGTTCGGGATCGGTGCGACGGAGCACGATCACACCCGCCGAGACCAGCACGAAGGCAAATAGCGTCCCGATATTTGTGAGATCCACCACCTCGGCGATATTCGCGAACGCGGCGAAGACTGCCACGAAGATGCCCGTGATTATCGTGCCGACATACGGCGTCTTGAAACGCGGGTGAACCTTCGCGAGTAGAGGCGGAAGTAGCCCGTCGCGCGACATGGAGAAGAAGATTCGCGGTTGCCCGAGCTGGAAAACGAGCAGCACGCTTCCCATTGCTATCACGGCGCCCAATGCGACAATGAACCGGGACGCGTTGAGAAGAGCCGGCGGTCCAGAGGCGAACCGAAGTGCGGTGATCATGGGCTCTGCTGTCCCGAGCTGGGCCCATGGCGCCATACCCGTCATCACGAACGAGATCGCGATGTAGAGCACTGTCGTTACGACGAGGCTCATGATGATCCCGAAGGGCATATCCTTGCCGGGATTGCGCGTCTCTTCCGCAGCGGTGGAGACGGCGTCGAAGCCGATGTAGCTGAAGAAAATGATCGCGGCCGCGGCACTGATGCCCGCAACGCCGTTCGGCGCGAAACCGCCAGTTGCCGGATTGTTCCAGTTCAACGGGTGAATCAGGAACAGGCCGACGGCGATGAAGAACAGGATGATCCCGACTTTCAGAAGGACCATCGCGTTGTTAGCATCGGCGGACTCCTTGACGCCGATTATCAAAACCACTGTTATCAACGCGACGACAGCAGCAGCCGGCAGATTGATGATCAACGGCACGCCAAACAGGTGCGGCGCGGAGGTCCAGGCCGAAGCGATGTATCGAGTCGTCGCATCAACCGCACTGGAACCTGCCCCGATCTGAGCAAACGCACTGTGCGCCGATCGATAGTCCGTCGCGAGCCAGGACGGCAGGTTCCAGCCGAAGTGCCCGATCAATTCTCGAAAGTACCCGGACCAGCCGATTGCTACACCAATGTTGCCAACGGCGTACTCAATGATCAGGTCCCAGCCGATAATCCATGCGATAAACTCGCCGAGAGCGGCGTACGCGTACGTGTACGCGGAGCCGGAGATAGGGACCATTGCGGCGAATTCGGCATAACACAGCGCCGCGAAGCCGCACGCGATTGCCGTGAGCAGGAACGAGAAGATGATCGCCGGACCCGCACCAGGCCGGAGCGGATCACCGACGATTGCTGTTCCTGTCGTAACGAAGATGCCCGCGCCGATCGTCGCGCCGACTCCCAGTGCAGTCAGCGACCACTTGCCGAGTGTGCGGTTGAGGCCGCCGTGCGATCGGACGTCTTCCTCGAAGTCCGAGACGGACTTCCGGGCAAACAGGCCCCGCATTTAAATGAACAACGGTGCGAGAACCAACGTGATGGTACTTAGCAGCTTGATCAACACGTGCAGCGACGGCCCAGCAGTGTCCTTGAATGGGTCGCCAACAGTGTCACCGACAACTGCCGCCTTGTGTGCATCAGAGCGCTTGCCGCCGTACGCGCCGGTTTCGATGTATTTCTTTGCGTTGTCCCAGGCGCCACCGCCGTTGTTGAGGAAGCCCGCCATGAGAATTCCGGCGATCGTTCCGACCATCAGGAACGCTGCGACAGCTTCTGCACCAACGCCGAACTGTTTGAACACGAGCCCAACGGCGATCGGGAACACAACGACGAGCGCGCCGGGCGCGATCATCGCCTTGAGTGCGCCGACAGTCACGATATCCACTGCAGTGCCGTAATCCGGGCTCTCGGTGCCAAGCATGATCCCCGGGCGCTCACGGAACTGGCGGCGGACTTCGGTAATCACCGATGATGCAGCCTTCCGCACAGCCGTCAGCGCGAGCGACGAGAACCAGAACACCAGCATCGCACCGAGCAGACCAGCCACGAACACTTCTGGGCGCGCGAGATTGACCTCGACCGGGACGCCACCGCGATAGTTGCGCACCTCATCGAGATATGCGGAGAACAACAGGAACGCGGCGAGCGCCGCAGAGCCAATCGCATAACCCTTCGTGAGTGCCTTGGTGGTGTTGCCGACCGAATCCAGCCGATCGGTGATGTTTCGGATCTCTTCCGGCTGCTTGGACATCTCGACGATGCCGCCGGCGTTGTCGGTGATCGGGCCGAAGACATCCATGGCGAGGATATAACCCGCCGTACCGAGCATGCCCATCGTGGCGACAGCAGTCCCGAACAGGCCGGCACCCTCCACGCCGCTTGCTCCGCCAAGATGGTAGCTGGCGATGATCGCAATGGCGATGGTGATCACCGGCAGCACCGTTGACTCCATTCCGACTGCGAGACCCGCGATGATGTTGGTAGCAGGCCCCGTCTGGCTCGCCTCTGCGATGCCAAGCACCGGGCGGTAACGGTATTCTGTGTAGTACTGAGTGATGAACACGAACGCGATCGATGTCGCGATTCCGATCAGCCCGCACAGGAAAAAGTGCCACCAGGCGTCAGGCTCAGCTGCCGGATTGAGGAGCCAGCGAGTCGCGAAAAAGAATACGATCGTGACGAGTGCGGCAGTGATGTAATAGCCGCGGTTCAGCGCCTGCATCGGGTCGGCATCCTCGCGCGTGCGAACCGACATCACGCCGACGATCGAACAGAGCAAGCCGAGGCCGCCAATGACGAGAGGGAACAGAATCCCTGCGATGCCAAACTTTCCGAAGAGGATTACGCCGAGGATCATCGCACCGATGTTCTCGGCGGCAATGCTCTCGAACAGATCAGCGCCGCGTCCCGCGCAGTCGCCGACGTTGTCGCCAACCAGGTCCGCGATCACTGCCGGGTTACGAGGATCATCCTCGGGTATTCCCGCCTCGACCTTGCCGACGAGATCGGCGCCGACATCGGCCGCCTTGGTGTAAATCCCGCCGCCAAGCTGTGCGAAGAGAGCGACGAACGACGCGCCGAAGCCATAGCCCACGATGAGATATGGAATTCGCTGGGCCCACACGTCAGGCGCCAGGCCCGGCGGAACGAAGTTGTTGATGACAGCGAACAGGCCTCCCACACCAGCGAGACTCATCGCGACCGTGAACAGTCCGGACACCGCGCCCGACCTGAGCGCCGTCTGCAGCGCGCCGTTCAGCGACGTTGTGGCCGCTGACGCGACGCGGATGTTGGCACGAATCGAAATCCACATCCCCATGTATCCAGCGATGCCAGAACTCAGCGCGCCAAGCAGGAACGACAGCGTGATGTAGACGGCGAGCAGCGTAGCGCTACTGACTGGATCCGTCGGAATGCTCGTGCGAATTACGCCGTAACCTACTGCGAGCAGTACCGCGACGACCAGCGCGAGCGCGGCGATCGTCTTGTACTGCCTGGCCAGGTAAGCCTCCGCGCCCTGCTGAATGGCGTCGGAAATCTTCTGCATGTCCGCGTTGCCGCGACTGCGTGAGAGAACCCATCTTGAGAGCCAGATCGCGAAGAGCAGGGCGAAAGCGCTGCAGCCAAGAACGATCCAGAGAAGCGATGATTGTGAGACGGTCATGAACGGTCAGTGAAGAGGACTTTAACGAGGGCGGTTCATACAGCACTTCGCGTGGTGTCGCCCGCTACACCGCGCCAGAGGTAATACACAGGGACGCCGACCAGCACGATCACCAGACCGGCGACTGACTGTGTTCGCGTCTTGTCGGCAAGCAGCAATGTCAGTGCGACAGCCAGTGCCAGCAAGATGTACAGCATCGGGAAAACTGGATAACCAAGCGCCTTATACGGCCGCTCCATGTCGGGGCGTGTCTTCCGTAAAACGAAAAGACCGCTGGTCGTTGCCGCATAAAAGAGCAGCTGCGCAAAGATCACGTACGCCAGCAACTGATCGTACGTGCCCGTCAAACAGAGCGCGCTCGTCCAGATTCCCTGGATTACAAGACCAAATGCGGGTACTTCGCGCGCGCTCAGAGTGCCCGCGCGCTGGAAGAAGAGCCGGTCGCGCGCCATCGCCCAGTATACCCGAGCGCCTGAAAGTATGAGCCCGTTGTTGCAGCCAAAGGTCGACACGAGAATGGCGGCAGCGACGATGCTCGCTCCGGCGGCGCCGAAAATCACCTCGGCCGTCGCCGTTCCGACGCGTGCCTGCGTGGCGTACTGGATACCACGTGACAGTACACCAGCGCCGTTCGGCGTGCCGTGAATGGGCAGCGCGCTCAGGTACGCAAAATTTGCGAGGATGTAGAGCACCGTCACCATGCCGGCGCCGATCGCGAGCGAGAGCGGGAGGTTTCTCTTCGGGTTCTGTACTTCGGCCGCCGCGAACGTGACGTTGTTCCATGAATCGCTGGAAAACAGCGAGCCAACCATCGCCGCACCGAACGCAACCACGAAGGCTCCGTTGATATCGATATGCGGCGCAAAATTGCCAGGCCCGAAGTTGGCGAGTATCGCGGTTGCGTTTCTCCCGATTGTCAGCCCAAGTATGACCAGCAGCGCCAGCACGCCGACCTTGGCGATGGTGAGAGTTGTCTGCACCAGCTTGCCTTCACGAACGCCGCGCAGGTTGATCCAGGTAAGGATCCAGACCGTGATGAGCGCGACGAGACGCTGCGGCGACAGCCCTACGTCAACCGGGGCGCCGGTGAGCGTGAATGCCGTATGCGGGAACCAGGCGTAGAGGCCGGGCGTAATCGCCGGCCAGAGCACGCCGAGAAACTTGCCGAAGGCGACCGCAACAGCGGCAATCGTTCCGGTCTGTATGACTATGAAAAGGGTCCAGCCGTAGAGAAATCCCACGAGCGGACCCATCGATTCACGAAGAAACACGTACTGGCCACCGGCTCGTGGAAACATCGCCGCCAGCTCGCCATACGCGAGCGCGCCGAGCAGCGTGATGATGCCGGTGAGTACCCAAACCGCAATCAGCCAGAAGGGACTCTGAACCGACCGTGCGATGTCGGCGGAAACGATGAAGATGCCGGAGCCAATCATCGTGCCCGCCACGAGCATCGTGGCGTCGGTAAGGGTCAGGGCCTTTACAAATTTGGATTCGGCCCTGGCCGTATCCGTCCCGTTGCCGGGACGGCTGGTAATGTCACTCACCCATGCTCTCCGGCTGCGGGTCGGCGCGCTGCATTGTGTATGTGCCGCGCGGAAATTCGCGTGAATGTAACCCCGCGCACCGGGCGAGGCTAGACTCGGACAGTGAACGAAAGAGACGTCAAGGCAAGCTCACTCTGCCGCGCAGAGTACTAAGCGTGCCAGAGTAGTCATCCATGCAAACTACCCCGTTCTTGTTGTACCGCTGCCCTCAAAAAATCACCTCCACGTCCACCGTGTCCCGAATCGGCACACCATCAGGTCGCACCGCGGGACGGAACCGGAGCGCGAGGAGCGTCTCCCGGATCTTGTCATTGTAGCCTCGGTCCGGCGACGCAGTGAAGCGAAGCAGAACCGCCTTCCCCGTCGAATCGACGTCGAACCACGCAGTCATCTTGAAGCCGCGCACACTCGATGGGGTCGGAAGCGGCGGTAGCACGAACTGCTTGAGTGTCGGCGGATAATTTTTTGCTGCGCCGCCACCGGTACCGGCTCCGATCCCACTCCCCTTCCCGGTACCCTGGCCCGACCCAACGCCGCCACCCGACCCGGAACCGGCACCCACACCACCCGACTTGCCCACGCCGGTACCAGCATCGCCCGTCCCTGATGATGCCGTCGGCGCGCTCGTCGCTGACGGCGAGCTCGGCGGAACGACTATCGTCTGTTTGGGGGTCGGAATTGGCTTGGGCGGCGGCTTGACAGGGGTGGGAATCGGCGGAATCTTGACCACGGGAGGCACGACAGGAGCGGCATTCGCCTGCGGCGCTATCTGTACGAATTGCAGCCTCGGCGCACCCGCATCACCGAGTCCGCCCCCCCCGCCGCCAGCGGGTCCAGGGCCACCGGCGCCGTCGCGATGGCCGTAGTCGATGCCCGTATCCAGTGCGGGTGCGAGAATGAGCAGCAACAAAAGCAAATGCGCCAGCAGGGAGAATAACCACCCTTGCCAGCGCTTCTGCTCCCGCCGCGGAATCCCTACCGGCGGACGATACACCGGTAACCTTACTGGGTGGCCTTAGGGGTTATGCCCAGAACCAGCACGCCAGCGCCGCGCGCGACGTCCATCGCCTGGATCACCTGCTGGTACTTTGCCGCCGGATCGCCCTTGACGAACATGATCTTGTCGGGGCGAGTGTCGAACGTGTTGTGCAGCATCGCGTTCAGCCCGGCAACGCCGCCCGGAACAGGCTGCTTGTTGATGAGGTAAGAGCCGTCCTTCTCAACCTCGAGCACGATCTGATCGGAGTTGGCGGACGGGGTCAGCGACGGAGTAGGGTCGGGAAGCTGGACTTCAAGCGCTTTTCGCCCCGTCGGCACGATTACCATGAAAATGATCAACAGCACGAGCAGAACGTCGATCATCGGCGTCAGATTGGGCTCGGACGTGAATCCGCCCCTGCCGCCACCAGTGGACATTGCCATTACTTCGACCCTCCAGTGCTCTTGCCGGCACTCGTCGCTTCAATGTTGTCGCTCGGGATCAGCGAGTGCGTGCCCGACTGCTGGTCGGTAACCATCGCCGTCATGTGAACGCCGCTGTGAGCAGCAACGTCGAGCGCGTCGAGAATCTTGCCATACTCCAGATTCTTGTCAGCCTTTATGTATAGGATCTTGTCCTCGGTGCGCTTGCTGTAGATGTCAGTGAGCTCGGTGCCGAGTGATGCGTTGGCAATGGCGGTACGGTTCAGGTAGTACTGCCCCTGATTGTCGATTCCGAGAAGCTGATCCTGGTCCTGCGGCGGCTCAGGCTTGAGGTTCTGGCCGGCTGGCGGCTGCGCGTTGACGCCCGACACAAGCGTCGGAATGATGACCATGAAGATGATCAGCAAAACGAGCATGACGTCGATCATGGGAGTCACATTCGGCTCCGCTCGGACCGCGGTACCACCCGATGTTGACATTGACATAGATGCGAATCCTCGAAAGGTGTGGAACCCCGCCCTATCACATTTTGGGCGGGCGGGGTTCCGGCCCGACGTTCCGGGCGCGGGAATCCCGCGCCCTTTATTTCATTCCGTAACGGCGCGGAAGAATCCGCGTTCTACTTCGAGATCGGGGAGTTGCCCGCGGTCGCCGTGGTATTGAACTCGCGCGTGAAGCGGCTGCGGCCGAACTCGCCCGATACGTTCTTGATGAGATAGTCGATCATTTCCTTGGACGTGTACGTCATCTCTGCAGTGAGGTTATCAACCTTGGTCTGGAAGTAGTTGAAGAGCCACACTGCGGGAATGGCGACGAGAAGACCCAGGGCCGTCGTGATGAGGGCCTCGGAGATACCGCCCGAGATCGCGGAGAGACCGCCTGAACCGGACACAGCCATGCCGGTGAAGGCGTTAATGATGCCCATCGTTGTTCCGAGCAGTCCGACGAACGGTGCTGTTGCGCCGCTTGTCGCGAGCACGCCCAGTCCACGCTTCAGATCGGTGATTGTCATCAGCATTTCGCGCTCGATTGCGCGCTCTGCAGAGTTGATGTCGGCGATCGTTACGGAACCATCCTGAACTAGCGCGCGGGTCTCGGAGAGAGCACCGGCGAGAACACGAGCGACGTGCGACTTCTTGTAGCGCTCAGAGAGGTTTGCGGCCTCCACGAGATTGTCCTCTTCAAGAAACTGGGAGAACTCCGGCGCAAACTTGCGAGTCTCATTCTGCGCCGCGCGAAGTTCCCACCACTTCTTGATCGAAATTGACAGAGTCCAGATCGACATGATTGCGAGCACATAGACGATGCCGCGGGCGAAGCCGGCCATCTGGCCCCAGAGGTCAATTAGCGAGAGATGCATTGTTCGTTGCTCCGTGAAATGATGGGAGGGTTAATGGGAGATGCTGAACGTGAACGGCTGCTGCACTAATTCTCTTACCTTGTGGCCGCCGATCTCCGCTGGATAGAACCGCATCCGCGGGAGAGCCGAGCGAACCGCTGCTGAGAACAGATCGTTGGTGGCCTTGGAGATCTTGAGGCTGCTCGGATCAGCGCGGCCGGTGGTATCCACGATGAACTGCGCGTCTACCTCACCCTCGATACCCGCACTGCGAAGCGTCTCGGGATACTGCGGTGTCGGAGAGCCGGAAACTGTGGCGGCCGGCTTCTCGACCTGGAACGAGAAGTACGTCTGGTCATTGTTGACCGGCCCCGTTCCGCCAACGACTCCGCGAGCAACGCCACCCGCGACACCCTTTCCGCTGAAGTCAGCCGCGTTGGTGACTTTCTTGGAGAGGTCGATGTCCGGAATTTTTATCGGAACGATGGGAGGTGCCTGTAGCACCTGGAATCCCTTTGGCGGTGGCGGCGCGACTGTCGCCTTCGGTGGCGGCGGAAGCTCCTTCTTCGGCGGTGGCGGCACGTCCTTCTTGACCTGGACGAATTCGATCTTCTCCGCCTTCGGCTTCTCGTTGCGGATGGCGGCGTTCAACGTCGCCACCACAGCGAGACCGATGATAGCCGCGTGGACACCGACGCTGAAGAGCGTGGTTCCCAGACTCTTCTTCTTGGTGCGCCTGGACTCGATTAGCTGGTTGAACATTGCGGCAGCATGCTCCTCAGAATGAACTGAAGGAAGAATACAGGCGCACAATTAAGCGGGAATGGCCAAAAGATTAAGCTTCAGTTAATTCAGGGGAAATTAACGCCACATTAAAAAGCCCGCGCTAGTCGGGCGTGTGCCCCGCCGCCGGCTGTTCTGGCACTTCCGGCTCGTCGTCGAGGGGAAGTGTGAGTGTGAAGAGGGACCCCTTGCCGAGTCGCGACTGCACGGTGAGCGACCCGCCATGCGCCTGCGCAATCCACTGGCTGATTGCGAGACCCAGGCCGAATCCGCCGCGTTCTGCGGTGCGCGAGCGGGCGCGGTCGGCACGCCAGAAACGCTCGAACACGTGCGGCAGATCCACAGCGGCGATGCCGGCTCCGGTGTCGCGCACGGCAAACGTGACGTTGTCGGGGTGGCGGCCCAATCCGATATCGACGCGGCCGCCGCGCGGCGTGTACTTGATGGCGTTGGTAACGAGGTTGAGAAATAGCTGACGCAGACGCGTGCGATCACCAGCCACTGCAACCTCAGCGGTGAACGGCAGAGTGACGGCAACACCAGCAGCTTCGCCCAGAATCACAGCAGTTTCGTAAACTTCCAGGGTCAGCTCGCTGAGATCCACGGTCTCGCGATAGAGATCGAATCGACCTTCATCAGCACGAGCGAGCGTCAGAAGGCTCTCGACGAGATCAGCCATTCGCGTGGTTTCGTGCAGCGCCTCTTCCAGCGCGATGAGGCGGTCGTCGCGGCGCGTCGTGGCACTCATCGCACGCTCGACATCCGCCCGGAGCACCGCGAGCGGTGTCTTGAGCTCATGACTCGCATCCGCCGTGAAGCGGCGCAGCGCCGCGAACGACGTTTCGAGCCGGGCGATCATCGAGTTGAGAGTGTCGATCAGTGCTGCAATCTCGGGGCTTGCCTCGTCATCCGACAAGCGTCTGTGCAAGCTGCGACCGTCCGTTATGTCGGCCACGCCGCGGCGAACCAGTTCAATGCGCCGGAACGTGCCACCCAACATGAGCCACATTGCCCACGCAGCGAGAGCGATCAGCACGGGCATCACAGCAAAGATCGTGGTCACTAGCTCTGGAGGCAGGCTCTGTGCACCGCCCACGCGCACGCCTGCAACGACTCGGCGAAGACCCGTGGTGCTATCTGGCACCGCGTGCGCAACGAACAGGATGCGCTCCTGGCCAATGTTGATCACGCCGGCAGGACCGTCGTCCGGGAGATCCGTAATGCCGTGTTGCAGCGTGGTCCAGTCAGAGTCCGAGAGGGCGCGCGTGTCGAGCGACGTCCAGACGACATTGCCCTTGCGTCCAACGATTACCATGTAGCCGGGAATTACTCCGAGTCGCTCAGCGATGCGCCGCGACACGTTCTCCACGCCGGATGAATCCCGTCGCACAATTTCCTCGTGCGCCGCACCCGCCTGCTGGACGATCGCCATTGCAAGGTCGGCATCGGCGAGGGCTTCGCGGCCAATCGCTCCATATGCACCGGCGGTTCGTGACGCCGAAACCGCGATTGCAAGCGCGGCTCCCGTCACGACCATTGCGCCTGCAAAGGCGAACGTGAGCTTGAGCCGCGCCGGAATCATCCTCTCACGACATACCCGACGCCGCGCACGGTCGAGATCAGCTTCTTCTCGCTATCGGCGTCGATTTTCTTTCTGAGGTGATTGATGACCACGTCGACGATGTTGGTGCCGGGATCAAAATGGTATCCCCACGCGTACTCGGTGATGAGAGTACGGCTCATCACGCGACCCTGGTGCCGCATGAGATACTCGAGCACGGTGTATTCCTTTGGTGTGAGCTCGATGAGCCTGCCAGCGCGCTTCACTTCGCGCGTGTCTACGTCCAGCGTCAGATCCGCAACCTTTATTACGGGTGACGCCATCGCGCGAGGGCGGCGCGCGAGTGCCTCGACGCGCGCCAGTAGCTCCTCGAACGCAAACGGCTTGGTGACGTAGTCGTCGGCTCCTGCACGCAGGGTCTGAACCTTTGCGTCGACCGCGTCCTGCGCGGTGAGCACGAGGACGGGGCGTTGGAAGCTTCGCGCACGAAGATCGTGCAACACTTCCATTCCCGATTTCCCCGGAAGCCGCATGTCGAGAATGACGAGGTCATAGTCACCCGCCGTCGCGAGCGCCTCTCCGTCATTTCCGTTTTCCGCCAGATCGACGGTCCAGCGTTGCTCCTCCAAACCTCGCTTGACGAACTGACCCACCGTCGGGTCGTCCTCGATGACGAGGATCTTCATCCCTTGGGACGCACACGCACGCGCTTTGATCTGCGCGGGCGACGGAAGCCGAACTCGCGCATCTTGCGATATAGCGTCTTGGTCGAGATGCCCAGTGCTTCGGAAGTGCGGCCCTGGTGCCAATGGAATCGAACTAGCATCGCTTCAATATGCAGCTTTTCCAGATCGGAAAGCGGCGCGCCGCGTCCCTCCACGCCAACTGCACCCGAAGCCAGCAACAGCCTCAAGTCGGCAGCAGCAATGTTTTCCCGGGTTGCGAGCGCGACGCAGCGGCCCAGAACGAGCTCCAGCTCCCGCAGGTTTCCCGGCCAATCGTAAGCGGCCAGAATCTCGACTCCATCGGGACCGAGAGTGTGCACCGGGCCGGCCTGTTCCGCGAGGAGCTCCATCGCCAGCGCTGCTATATCCTCGCGCCTCAAACGGAGCGGAGGGATGGACAGCGGCTCACAACCGGCGACCGCGCCAAACTCCGCAGCTTCGTTCGCGTCTTCCAAGCAGAGCACCAACCGGGCGGTGAGCGGAATCTGCTGCGTGCCACCCACGCGGGTGAACGCGCCTGCCGCAATTGCTTCGCGCAGGGCCAGTTTGGCTTCGGAGTCGAGCGCCGCAACGTCGATCACGGCGGTCCCGCGGTCAGCCGCGAGAAATGCTCCGGTGGGCGTAGCGCCGCCAGAAGGCACACCCTGCCTACCGACGAGCGCCGCTGTACCAGTGAGAGTTCCACCTGTCTGATCGATCTCTATGAGCGAGTCGACAGCCCGACCGGAGAGCGCGTGCACCTGCCGCGCAATGTGACTCTTGCCGCTGCCACGTTCGCCGTGCAGCACCAAAGTCGCATTGGACCTCGCGAGATCCGGAATCCGGTCCAGAATTTCGCGCATGAGTGGCGTACGCGTACGCATCGAAGTGGGCAGCGCACGCGACCGCGCGCGCAACATCATGTTCGCCTTCCCCAGTTCACGCTTTTCCCACGCACGCCGCACCATGACATCGATCTCGGCCATTCTGTAAGGCTTGGATATGTAATCGTACGCACCAAGCTTGATGGCTGTGATTGCCGTGTCGATCGTGCCGTTGCCCGTTATGATGATCACCTCGGGCGGCGCAGGCTCGTTCTGCAGATGACGGAGAACTTCCAGTCCGTCCATCTGCGGCATCACGATGTCGATCAGCGCCACATCGTAAGGCATCGCGTGGAGCTCTGTGAGAGCTGCACGACCATCGCGACACATCGTGACCGCATAGCCGCGCCCGCGCAGAAAGTGCTCGAGTATCGCGCCGAGATGCTCCTCGTCTTCCGCGATCAGAACGCGGATCGGAGCGCTGTGATCAGTACTCATGCTTCCTCCATGGGCAGCAGGATTGTAAAGCGTGTTCCCTTGCCCGGCTCACTGGAAACTTCGATGCGACCTCCGTGGTCGGCGACAATGCCGTGACAGATAGCGAGGCCAAGACCGGTACCGCGCCCGGGCTCCTTGGTTGTATAGAAGGGTTCGAATATGCGCGCCACCTCGTTGCGCGTCATCCCCGATCCTTCATCCTGAACTTCGATTACGACGTGGCGCGCGCCGCGCGGTGCAGAGCGCGTTCGAATCAACACGCGGCCGTACTGCGGCATGGCGTCGGCAGCATTCATCAGCAGCGCAATCATCACCTGGATCAGCTGCTCCGAGCTTGCATGCACGCTCGGCAGCTCCGTGCCCAACTCAGCCTGAACCGTGAGCTGCTTGAAGCGAGCGTGGTGCTTGAGAAGGAACAGCGCGCGCTCGACAACCGAGTTGACCTGAACCGACTGGCGCTCCTGCGCGCGCGGACGGCTAAAGTCGAGCAGGCCGTCAATGATGCGCTTGCACCGCTGTACCTCGCTCTCGATGATCTTGACAAACTCCGGATCAGCGTCGCCGGGCCGCGGGTCCATTGCCATCGACTCCGCGCACGCCGCAATGGTAGCCAGCGGATTGTTGATCTCGTGCATGATGCCGGCGGCAAGCCGCCCGATCGCCGCGAGTTTCTCGTTCTGAGCAACCGCTTCGCGAGCCTCGACCCAATCGGTGATGTCCTCGCCGATCGTAATGATGTGCGTGACCGTTCCGGCAGTGTCGCGGATAGGAATCTTCGAAAGACGATAGGTCCGGAGCGCCCCGCTGGCGCTCGATTCCGTTTGGAACTGCTGGGTCTTGCCGGTGCGAAAAACCTCGTCGAATTCGCGCCGCACCACGTCTTCAGGCTGTCGGTGGAGGATCTCGAAAATGGTGCGGCCAATTGCCTCGTCGCGCGACACGCCCTGCATGCCTGTCTCGCGCTTCCGGTTCCAGACGGTGATGCGAAAATCACGGTCGATCACGTAAAGGCCGAGAGGCAGCAGATCCAGCACGGTCTCGGTGAAGCGCTTCTGCTCCTGGACCTCGCGCATGCGGATCTGGAGATCGCTCTCGAGTCTGCGGGATCGCTCGGAATTGGCAACGTAGGCGGAGAGCAGCGCCGCTAACGCCTCGACAAAGCGCTCTATCGCTTCACCGGCGTCGATGCTGAACCGCGCAAGGAGAACGCCCACCCGGCGCGGTCCGAACGACATGTTGCGCGCAACCATTCCCGGGGCTGCGCCAGCCATGGCCGCCCTCAGTTCATCTGCGGACGCTTCCTCTGGCCCGGCGCCCCAGGTTCTGGTTAGCCGGCCAGCCGTATCGAGCCAGACCGCCAGCTCGGAAGCGCCGATGGTAACGTGTGCGCGCTCGAGAACATCCTGCGCTACGAGCTCGGTCGACCGGGCGTCGGTAAGGCACACCGCGATATCCGCGAGAGCGCTGACCAGAACTGATGGGTCGGGCTCCTCGGAAAGGGTTGCGGCTACAACGTGTTGATGTGCTTTTGGTGACAATGTCGCTTCCTCTGCGGTCAGTCTTCAAAGAGCCCAACCTAGGACAGGATGACCGATCGTTTGGTAACGGATCGAAGCGGGACTGAAGGTATCCCGCCAATCGACTGTAGAAGGGCCACAAACAGATGTCTTCGGCCATTTTTGCTCAGGTTGGAGCAGCTTCTGCTCCGCGTTCCCAAGGGCCGAGAAGTCGTCATCGGAATAACAAAACAGCCTCGGGCAAGCGCCGAGGCTGTTTTGTTACAGTGAAGTTGTGTCGGTCAGTGTGCGAATACGGTCCGCAGTTGAACGAGCGCCCATTCGAGGTCTTCTCGCGAGGTAACTAGCGGCGGCGCCAGGCGGATTACGTGATCGTGCGTCTCCTTGCAGAGCATGCCCCGCTCCATGAGCGCCTCGCAGTATGGTCGCGCGGGGACGTACAGCTCGACGCCGACCATCATTCCGCGACCGCGGACGGACTTGATGTCGCGATGCCTGATCGATGCAAGCTGACCCTTGAACCATGCGCCGAGGTCTGCTGAGCGCTGGACGAGACCGTCGTCCTCGAGCACACGCAATGCTGTGCGTGCAACAGCGCACCCGAGCGGATTTCCGCCGAAGGTGCTGCCGTGCGTTCCGGCTCGCAGCACGCCGAGGACTTCACGCGACGACACGACGGCCGACACTGGATAGAAGCCACCAGCGAGTGCCTTGCCGAGTATGTAGACATCGGGCTTGACGTCCTCGTGATCGCAGGCGAACATGCGGCCCGTGCGACCGAGCCCGGTCTGGATCTCGTCGGCCATGAAGAGAACGTTGTTGTCGCGGCACAGATCGGAGGTTGCGCGCAGGTATCCGTCGGGCGGGATGAGTATCCCAGCTTCGCACTGGATCGGCTCCATGAGCACAGCACAGGTATTGGGCGTGATCGCCGCACGAAGCGCGTCGATGTCGCCGAACGGAATCAGCTTGAACCCGGGCGTGAAGGGTCCGAAACCGGAGCGGTACGAAGGTTCCGACGAGAAGCCGACGATTGTCGTGGTACGTCCGTGGAAGTTGTTCTCGAAAACGATAATTTCCGCCATGTCGTCAGGGATTCCTTTTACCTCGTATCCCCAGCGCCGCGCGGCCTTGATCGCGGTCTCGACTGCCTCTGCGCCGGTGTTCATGGGGAGCACCACCTCTTTGCCGCACAGTTGCGCGAGCTCTTCACAGAAGAGCGGCAGCTGTTCGTTGCGGAACGCACGCGAGGTTAATGTCACCCGGTGCGCCTGCTGGATCAGCGTCTCGAGAATGCGTGGATGGCAGTGACCCTGATTGACTGCGGAGTACGCGCTCAGGCAATCCAGATAGCGCTTGCCGTCGACATCGTATACCCATGACCCCGAGGCCCGCTCGATCACGATGTCGAGCGGATGGTAATTGTGCGCACCCCACTCATCCTCGAGGGCGATGTAGTCGGCCGAGGTTGATGGAGCTGCCTGTGTACCGTTTGCGACTGCTGTCATGCGAATGCCGGCTGGAGGTTGTCTATCCTCGGAAATCTCGCACTGTTGTGTGCGATAATTAACCCCTGGGCTTGTAGATGGTTTTACATGCTACAGACTCGCATAAGTATGCAGCCCGAGGAGCACGTTTTATCAACGAAATGGCAGCGCGACTGCGGCACCTTTCACTGCACCGTTGTTGTAGTTCTCGCCCAGCAGATCCGCGATGGTTGCCGCGATCTGCGATTGCGTGACTGGTGCGCTGTGCTTGAGTTCGCCGCGCGCCGGCGTATCGGGTCCGATGACTGCAATCCAGATGGATTCGGCACCGGCGACGTCGGCGCCGTGATCGATACCGCGCCGAGCAAACGTTTTCGTTCGTGCTGCGTTAGAGCCCCGGGCGACAAACGGCAGTCTTCGAGAGTCTCCGAAAGCGCCTTGACAACGCCTCTTGAAGATTATACTATGCTGCTAGTACTAGCCTTCTAGTAGGAGCTGCCCGAATGCAACGGCTTACGCCACGAGAGATCGAGCTAATGACAGTGCTCTGGGAACGCGGTCCCAGCACGGTCGCCGAGGTCCGCGATGAACTGGGGGACGGATCGGCGTACACCACCATCCTCACGTTGCTGCGAGTGCTCGAGGAGAAGGGCCACGTTGCGCGCGAGATCGAAGGGCGCGCACACCGGTACGCCGCACTAATCGAGCGCGATGAGGCGAGCTCCAGTGCGATCGACCGCGTGATCGGCCAGTTCTTTCGAGGATCGCCGGAAAAGCTTCTCACCCAGCTCGTTTCGGACCACTCGCTCGACGACGTCACGTTGCGCCGCCTGCGCGCACTGCTGGACGAGCGACTGGAGGACGAATCATGAGTCCGACAGCATTCGGTTACGCGCTCGTTCTGACGACGCTTCTGGCGGTCGCAGCGATGGCGGTCGATTGGGGCGCGCGCGGTCGCGGCATAAGTCGGCATTTCTGGACCGCGGCGATTGTACTCGGCGTGCTTTCCCCGCCGCTGGCGCTGGCGTGGAGTGCCGCGGAGCGCAATGGCACAGGCGGGCAAGCAATGGGACGAAGCACGGCGACCCCAATGGCGGCGATTGTGGTATGGTCGGGACGCCCGGTCGCGCATGCCGTGCGTCACTTCGTCGACGGCCGCGCAATTCAGAAGCTGGAGTTCGCTTCGCTCGGTATCTGGGCGGCGCTCTCACTCGTGCTGGCGGTGTGGATGATTGTTGGCGTCCTTTACTGGCGCCGGACGCAACGGGCGTGGCGGCCCACGACACTGGACGGAGTGGATGTCGACGTGTCGCTGACAACGGGACCCGCGGTACTCGGCCTTTGGTCACATCGGATCGTGCTGCCGGAGTGGGCGACAACATTGCCACCGGAGCAACGCCGGTTGGTACTGGCTCACGAGTGCGAGCACATCAGCGCGGGCGATCCGGAACGACTCGCACTCGCCGTCATTGCACTGATTCTCATGCCGTGGAACATCGCGCTCTGGTGGTGCGCTGCGCGTCTTCGCCGCGCTATCGAGTTCGATTGCGATGCTCGCGTGCTGAAACGGTTTCCGAGCACGAAGGAGTATGGCTACGTTCTGTTGGAGGTCGCCAAGCGTGGGCGCAACGCGGGACCACTCGCGATACCAATGGTGGGGCTGTTGCGGCTACCGTCTGGCCTGGAGCGTCGTTTGCGTGCAATGACATTGCGTCATCGTCGCGGCGCGCGCGGCGCTGCTCTCGGAGGTATCATCGCGCTCGGCGCGATCGGCGCGGCGTTCACCACTCCGGTGCCGATATTGCGGCATAGCAATGCGCTGGCGTCGACGCGGCAGCAAGCGATTCCGGTTCTTGTTCGTGTGGCCACCGCCTCGCTGAAGCTCAACGGAGCAGGCGTCGACGCCGGGCATTATGGGTGGCTTGGCAAATTGTCGGCGGACGCTGGCGCGAAGGAGCGCCACGACAGCACGAATACGCGCCGCATGCAGCATGACAGTCTTGCAAGGATCGAGAGAGAATTAACCCTTAGACGGCTGCAGTTGGCAGAGGCGAACGCAACGCTTGAGTCCACGTACGTCGCAAGGATTGAGAGAGAATCAACCCTTAGCCGGCTGCAGGCGGCAGAGGCGAACGCAGCGCTTGATTCCACGAACGTCGCACTGGCCGGGATGAGCAAGGCGTTACGGAGGCAACGCGAGTGGCTGCACGCGCTCGGTTCCACGACTCCGCTGAACCCCGACCAGACCTACTTCGCGTTCCAGGTCACCAAGCCAGCTACTGCTGTGCCAGGATCACCGACGCCGCAATATCCGGCCGCGCTTCGGAGTGCGGGGATCGCGGGGGAAGTAGACGCGCAATTCGTCGTGGACACTACTGGCCGTGTCGATACGAGCACTATCAAGATTACCAAGTCAACCAACCTACAATTCGCGCAGGCGGTTCGCACGGCGCTGCCTCTGATGCGGTTCATCCCTGCCGAAGGCCCTCATGGGCGCCGCGTCCGGCAACTACTCCAACAACCGTTCACATTCAACATCTCGCATTGACGGCAGTCGCACGACATACTACGAACGCTCCCACGCAGCCATCCGTAGGACGTTGAGAATGATTTTCGCCAGGTTGCAGCGTTTCAGCATAAGCGCCCTTTGCGTCGTCCTCGCGGGCACACCGTACGTCTGCGAAGCCCAGACGCACGCCGACATCATTCGTGGCACTGTCACGACGGACAGCGGAACGGCGATACCGGACGCGGACGTGATCGTGACGATGGCGCCCGCACGTTTGTCCCAGGCGACCAAAGCGGACAGCGCAGGGCACTATTCGATCCTGTTCGCTGGAGGAACCGGTGATTATCTCGTACACATCTCCGCTGTCGGACGAGTCACGTTCCGAAAGCGCGTGACGCGCACCGGAACCGACTCGATTTTCACCGTTGACGCCAAGCTGGCTCGCACTGGCGGGCAGGAGCTCGCCGCGGTGAAGGTGAACGCGACGAAGCCCAAGCCGTCGCGCGACGTTTTCGAAGGTGCGACAGGAACCGGCGCCGACGAACACGTTGTCGACGGTGTGAATGGAGCAGTTTCGCCCGAACTTGCGGGAGACCTCGCGGCGCTTGGGGCCACTACGCCAGGGGTCGCATCAACTCCTGGCGGCCTTTCTGTTGGCGGTCTTGCGGCGACGCAGAATTCCACAACCCTGAACGGGATGGCGTTCGCCGGCGCAGACGTACCTCGCGACGCCCGCACTACGGTGCGTGTCACGAGTTCGTCCTACGACCCGTCGCTGGGGTGGTTCGGCGGATTGAATGAGAACGTGGAACTCGCCAAAGGGAATGTTTTTGCGAGCCGTCGAGCCCACATCACGGCGGACGCTTCCCCGCTGCAGTACACGGATCCCGTTTCGGCCGCGGCAGGCCAGCGCTTCAGCAACCTCAATCTGAGCTTCGGCGGCGACGGTGCAATGGACGAGGACAAGTTTGTCTACAACTACGGCGCGCAGGCGGGACGACGCCAGTCCGATGCGATATCGCTCGCCAACGCCGGAGCGAATCTCCTGCAACACGCTGGCATCTCCGCCGACTCCGCCGCGCGGTTGTTCACCGTACTCGGCGCACAGGGGGTTCCGTACATCGGCTTCACTCCTGGGTCGCACGTGATGCAGAACGGCTCGTTCATCGGACGGATCGATCACGCCCCGTACGACTGGAGCAACTTTCAGCCGGCGAAGACCACTTGGGGACTGCTCGGCTACGCGAAGCTTGCGAGCGACAACTTCATTTCGGCATCGCCAACGGCCACCGCGTCGCGATTCGGAAGCTCGTCGCAGGGCATCGGCATGCTGCAGGCGCTCTTTTCCACTTATCTGCACGGCGACTACCTGAATGAGGAGCGCAGCGCATTCAGCTACTCGCGGAATCGGACGAATCCAAACCTGAATCTGCCGGGCGGCAATGTACTCGTCGCATCGTCGTTCCCGAGTAGGACCGGCGGGCTCACGTCCGTCGCCTTCGGCGGGAACAGCTCACTCCAGAGCGATACGCGCCGCTGGACGTGGGAGACAACCAGCTCGACCCAGTTCTACGCGCACGGACGCGATACGCACAAGGTAAAGCTCGATGCAGACTCGCGATTCGACGGCGTTAGTCAGCAGGTGAATGCCAACTCCCTCGGCACGTTCTCGTACAATTCGTTGGCGGACCTCGCTGCGAATCAGCCATCGAGCTTCACGCGAACACTGAACTCGCCGGTGCTCACAGGATCTGTCTGGAACGGTTATGCGGCGATCGGTGATCTCTGGCGCAAGTCGGGGAACTTTCAACTTCTGTACGGCGCTCGCATCGAGGCAAACCGCTACACGTCTGCTCCGGCGTACAATCCCTCAATAGAATCCACGTTTGACCTGCGGACGGACAACGCGCCGAACACAGTGCACCTGAGCCCGAGGATCGGTTTCACGTGGGTTCGATCAAACGGTGGTAACGGTATCCACTTCAACAGGATTGGCGAGTTCTTCCTGGGACCTGCCAGCTACGTTCGCGGAGGGATTGGTGAGTTTCGGAGCATCCTTCCAGCGAACCTGCTCACCACCGCGTCCGCTGCTACGGGCTTGCCAGGCGGCGCTCAAGCCCTGACGTGCATCGGCGCGGCGACGCCGGTACCGGCATTTGCTGCGTATCTGTCCAATCCGGCCGCAATTCCCTATCAGTGTCTCGCCGGTGCGGCGCCCGCCTTTACAGACGCAGCTCCCGCGGTCCAGCTCTTCGATCCGACGTATACTGCGCCGCGAAGCTGGCGCGGCAATCTATCGTACGCATCCAGCTACAAGCTCCTCACATATTCCGTCGAGGGACTGTATTCCCTGAACCTGAACCAGCCAGGCCGCACCGACGTCAACTTCAGCAACGCCCAACGCTTCACTCTGAGCGACGAGGGGCGTCCGGTATTCGTGGACCCCGCGAACATCGTGACGAACACGGGCGCGGTCTCAACCGTAGGGGCGCGAATGTCGCCAACGTTCGGGCACGTGATTGACAACGTCTCGAACCTCACGTCGCGCAGCAAGCAAGTAACCGTAAGCCTTTCGCCGGAACTCGACAAGATTTCGAACTGGTACCTCTCGCTCAACTACACACTCGCAAGTACGCGCGCACAGCAGAGCGGTTTCGACGAGAGCACTTTCGGCACTCCGGTCGCGCACCAATGGGCGCGGGGCGATCTGGATATCCGACATCAGATCCTGCTGCAAGGTGGCTACAGCTACCATGCGTTCGCACTCACGTTCTTCGGACGCCTTCAGTCGGGGCTTCCGTTCACTCCCATGGTCGGCGGCGACGTCAACGGCGACGGCCTCGCCAATGACCGCGCGTTCGTCTTCAATCCGACTACGATGACAGACACGGCGCTGGCGTCAGCGACGCGCACACTGCTTTCCTCTTCGTCGCGCAACGTACGCAGTTGCCTGACACAGCAGTTGGGGCAGGCTGCGGCGCGCAACAGTTGCGAGGGTCCGTGGACGACCTCGCTGAACGCTCAACTTTCCTATAGCGGAGCGCTGCCGATTACGCA
>JBDTIP010000090.1:0-11278 GCA_039936295.1 Gemmatimonadaceae bacterium | reverse complement strand
TCGTGGTCAACAAGCTCCGAGTGGCCTTCGGCCGCAAGCCGGCTGGCGTGGACTTCAAGGCGATCGATGAGAAGCCAGTCTACTTCTTCTTTCTCATCGTCGCGCCACCGCTCGAAGTCTCCAACCAGTATCTGCCGGTGCTCGGCAAGATCGCACAGTTCAGCAAGGAGCCGGACGTTCCCGAGCGACTCGTTGCGCTCACAGAGCCGTCGCAGTTCATGGCGCTGCTGAAGGAAAAAGGGGTCTAGCACACAAAAAAGGTGCGGCATCAAGCCGCACCTTTTTTTCAGCCAGCACCTGCGCGTACACCGTCGATCACTCCCACTCAATTGTCGCCGGTGGCTTGGAGCTCACATCATACGCCACGCGGTTGATTCCATCCACCTCGTTCATGATGCGATTGGATATCCGCCCAAGTACCTCGTACGGGAAGTGATACCAGTCGGCAGTCATCCCGTCGGTACTCGTAACGGCGCGCAGCGCCAGAACGTTGTCATACGTCCGCTCGTCGCCCATGACACCGACGCTGCGAATCGGAAGCAACACTGCGAAGGCCTGCCAGATCGTGTCATACAGACCTGCGCTGCGAATTCCATCCAGATAGATCGCATCGGCGAGCCGTAACACATGCAACTTCTCCGGCGTCACTTCACCGAGCACGCGGATCGCGAGTCCTGGACCCGGGAATGGATGTCGGCCAACCATTTCCTCAGGGAGCCCGAGTTCGCGCCCAACGTTGCGAACTTCATCCTTGAATAGCTCACGAAGCGGCTCGATGAGCGCGAACTTCATGTCGCTCTTGAGGCCGCCGACGTTGTGATGAGTCTTGATGGTAACCGACGCGCCACCGGTGGGCGAAAATGACTCGATCACGTCTGGATACAGCGTGCCCTGCACCAGAAATCGCACGTCGTCGCCAACCTTCGCTGCCTCTGCTTCGAAAACGTCGATGAAAGTGTGGCCAATGATCTTGCGCTTCCTCTCGGGATCTTCGATCCCAACAAGCGCGCTCAGAAATTCTGCGCTCGCGTCGACCGTAACCAGATTGACTCCCATGTGCGCTCGAAACGTGCGCTCGACCTGTTCACGCTCATGCAGTCGCAGCAAGCCCGTATCGACAAAAATGCACGTAAGCTGGTCGCCCACAGCGCGATGTACCAGTGCAGCCGCAACGGACGAATCGACGCCACCCGATAGTCCGCAAATCACGTGGGCGTCACCGACCAGTGCCCGAATGCGCTCGATTTCCCGCTCCGCGAACGATCCCGGTGTCCACGTGGGGTGCAGTCCGCAGACACGAAAGAGAAAGTTCTCGATCAGCTCGCGCCCGCGCGGCGTGTGCGCAACTTCGGGATGAAACTGAACGCCGAAGATCGGACGCGACTCATGCCGGAACGCGGTGACGGGATTCGAGCCGCTCTCTGCGGTTACCACAAATCCTTCCGGAGGCGACTCGACGTGATCGCCGTGACTCATCCATGCTTCAAAGCACTCGCTCGCGCCAAATCCGTCGAACAGCGCGTCCGGTTTCGTCACGCAGACCTCCGAGCGACCGTATTCGCGCTTCCCAGCCCGAAGCACGGTCGCACCCGAAAGTTTCGCGATCAGCTGCATCCCGTAACAGATTCCGAGTACCGGCGCGATCTCGAGCAGCGCCGGATCAGCGGTCGGCGCCGACTCTCCATAAACTGAATTGGGACCACCGCTGAAGATGATCCCGGAAGGAGCCCATTCCCGCACCCACTGTGCCGAGCGCGTAGGTGGATGGATCTCGCAGTACACCCTCGCCTCGCGCACCCGGCGCGCTATCAGCTGCGTGTACTGTGCTCCAAAATCCAGTATCAGAATCCGTTCAGCGGCCATGCAGCTCTCAGAGTTTGATGATTTCCACTTCGCGAGTCTGCAGATCGACCAGCGCAGCAGTACAGGATCCGTAAAGCCAGCCGCAAGCTTCACCCGGATTCAAAATAAGCGTGTTGCCGCGGCTCTTCATCTCCACCTGATGCGAGCTGCCGTGGAACACGAACTGGTGATGATCCAGCGAGCGCTGATGCACCTCGCCGATGTCGTGGACAATCAGGATCTGCTGGCCCGACACCTCGAAGCTGTGCGGCGATTCGTAAAGCTCCGTGCCCACCCCCTGCGCGGCGAACGCGGCAAGGCCTTCAGGATCACCGTCGTTTCGCCCGAACACTCCGAGCATCGGTATGTTCGCGTCGTTCACAGGCGCCAGCGAAAAGGGAGAGCAGTGGTCACCTGCATGCATCAACAGGCTCGCACCGCCCGCTACCATCCTGGCTACGAGTTCCGCGATTGCCGGCACGCGATCGTGCGTATCAGCGAGAATTCCGACCCGCATCAGACACCAATCCATTCTGGCGCGATCGTCTCTCGGCGGATCAGGTCCGCGTCGGATTCACGCTGGGTTATTACCGCGAACTTCTCGCCATCGACAAGCACTTCCGCAGGCCTCGGACGCGAATTGTAGTTCGAGGCCATCGAGTAACCGTACGCGCCCGTGGTACGCAGTACAAGGAGATCACCCGGAGCAGTGTCTGGAATCACGCGATCATTGGCGAAGAAGTCGCCGCTCTCGCACACTGGGCCAACAACGTTCGCACGGACCACGTTATTGCCGGCGCTCGACACCGCCTCTATCTCGTGATGAGATTCGTAGAGCGACGGCCTGATAAGATCGTTCATTCCTGCGTCCGTGATCACGATCTCCTTCCCGCCGCTGTGCTTGCGATATAACACCTTCGTTACCAGAACGCCGGAGTCGGCTACTAGAAACCGCCCTGGCTCGACCAGAATTTCCACTCCTGACTCCCTCGCGGCCACGCCGAGAGCCAAGGCGTAAGCCTCCAGATCCGGCGCTTGCTCCTCGTCGTAGGTGACGCCAAGTCCGCCGCCGAGGTCGAGCGTTCCGAGCGTGGCGAGGTCCTCGCCTTCAATCTCGTGCTTTAATCTCGTGAGAATTTCCGCCGCGATCGCATACGGGGCCGCGATCGCGATCTGCGATCCCAGGTGAGCCGCGAGACCGATGAGCTTCACATTGGCCATGCTCGTCATTGCGCGAGCTACTGGAATGATACGGTCGCTGGGTATGCCGAACTTCATTCCGCGCTCGCCAGTGCGCGTGTACCGGTGCGGCGTGTCCACCGCAACGTCCGGATTCACGCGCAATACGACTGGCGCGACGGTGCCAAGGTTCTCAGCAACATCGTGCAGCGCGTCGAGCTCGCCCTCGGATTCGACGTTGATACTGCGCACGTTGGCACGCAGAGCACGCTCCAACTCCGCGACCGTCTTGCCGACGCCGCTGAATACAATGTCCGGCCCCGTGAACCCTGCCTGGAGCGCCCGATACAGCTCGCCGCCTGAAACAATGTCGACGCCAGCGCCGAGTGACCGGATCAGAGCGAGGATTGCCAGACTGGAGTTTGCCTTCACGCTGTAATGCACGTGCACTGGAAGTCCTCGCAGCGCAGCTGCCAGCATCTCAAATCGCTGGCGTATCGCGCCTGCACTGTACACGTACACGGGAGTTCCAACCTCACGAGCTATTGCTTCAAGCGACACTCCCTCGCAAAAAAGCACGCTGTCGCGGCGGGCGTAGCCGACCGTGCTCAGTAGGCTCGGGCCCACAGAGCCTCGGTGACAGCTTTGCTTCCGCACAGCAGGCACGCGGTCGGTGCCTCCGCGGATCTGAACTCCTCATCCGGCAGCACGCGTATTGTCGCCTTCGTCTCTTCCTTGATCTTGGCTTCGCATTCAGCCGATCCGCACCATCCGGCGTACACGAATGCGCCAGCTCCGTCCATGACTTCACGGAAGCGATCGTACGTGATACCACCGCGAATGCTGTTCTGCTCGCGCCGGCTGCGCGCTGTCTCGAGAAGATTCTCCTGAACCGCGGACAGGAGATCATTGATCGATTCCCCGATCGTATCCAGAGAGTACGGCTTCTTTTCGCGTGTGTCGCGTCGCACCAGGACTGCCTGGTTGGAATCGAGGTCGCGCGGTCCTAGTTCCATGCGTATCGGGATCCCGCGCAGTTCCCATTCGTAGTACTTCGCGCCCGGCTTGATTCCTTCCCGGTCGTCCACGTGGATGCGGAGGCGCGCAGGCGACCGCCGCTCCCACGAGCCGAGGGAATCCTTGATTCTATGCGCCGCTTCGAATACACGCGTCTTGTCGTCGTCGCTGCGATAGATCGGCACAATGACGACTTCGATCGGAGCGAGCAAGGGCGGAGTTACTAGGCCGTTATCGTCACCATGAGTCATGACGAGGCCACCCACCATTCGCGTCGACACGCCCCAGCTCGTATTCCAGGCGAAGTCCAGCTCGCCAGCTTCTGTCTGGAACGTCAGGTCGAACGCGCGGGCAAAGTTCTGACCGAGGTTGTGAGACGTGCCGGCCTGCAGCGCCTTGTTGTCTTGCATCATCGCCTCGCAGGAATACGTGCGCAGCGCGCCCGCGAATTTCTCCGACTCGCTCTTGCGGCCCGTCACGACTGGCATCGCCATCCAGCCTTCCATGAAGTCACGGTAGATGCCCAGCATTCGCCGCGTTTCTTCTTCGGCTTCCTGCTCGGTCGCGTGCGCGGTATGACCTTCCTGCCACAGGAACTCCAGCGTGCGCAGAAAGAGCCGCGTGCGCATTTCCCATCGCACCACGTTCGCCCACTGATTGATCAGCAGAGGAAGATCTCGGTAGCTCTGCACCCACTTGGCGAACATCGAGTAAATGATCGTCTCCGACGTCGGCCGTATCACCAGCGGCTCGTCGAGCTGCTTGCCACCACCGTAGGTGACGACGGCCGTCTCCGGAGCAAAACCTTCCACGTGCTGCGCTTCCTTGTGCAGGAAGCTCTGCGGAATCAGAAGCGGGAAATACGCGTTCTGGTGGCCGGTCGCCTTGAACATGTCATCGAGCTGGCGCTGCATGCGCTCCCAGATGCCATAGCCATTGGGACGAATCACCATGCATCCTCGCACAGGCGCGTAATCCGCAAGCTCGGCGCGAAGCACGAGTTCGTTGTACCAACCGCTAAAATCCTGCGCGCGAGTCGGAAGCTTCTTTTCGTCAGCCATCGATGAAGAATGTCGGGAAGGTAGTAACGCCGCTAATCATGATGCGGCTGTTTCTGTGTTGGTGAGGTGGATGATGTTCCGCGCTCCAGCGGACGTCGCGGCCTTCCGCTGCTTTGAAGCAGTTTGCTTTCTCAACGCGTACTCCACCGAGAAGCCTTCTCGCCTCAGCCGCGCTGCCTCCGCCATGATCATGGTCAGCGACACATCTTCGTCGGCTGTAATCCAGTAATCAATTGCTGGCTCTGACGCAGGCAACAACTTGCGGGCGCGCAGCAACTCAGTGAGGACAACGTCGCCCATGCCGAAGCCGAGTGCCGGCAACGGCGTTCCGCCGATCGCGCCAAGCAGGTTGTCGTAACGGCCGCCACCACAGATGGCGCGGAATTCGCCAGACCGATCGAACAGCTCGAACACAACGCCTGTGTAGTAGGCCAACCCTCGCACAATGGACAGATCGAACTGCAGCCACGCACCGCCGCCTGGCACCAACTGGTCCACGTAATCGAAAAATTCGCGCAATGCGCCGACGTGCTCCATACCAGGCACCGAAGTGTCGAGCATGGCGCGCTCGACCGTGTCCAGCGTTGCGCTAGCTATGTCGAGGATCGCAGCTACCTGGCTCTCTGATAGCCCCAGCGCAGCAAGCTTTTCCGCCGAAACCGCGCGTGGCTGCCGCGCGATCTTGTCCGTCACACCGATCACGCCTCCAAACGCGCTCTCCGCAATGCCAAGAGCGTGCAGATACGCCTGCATCACTCTTCGGTCGCTCACTCGTACGACGACTTCGCTGGACGTGAGCTTTAGCTGCCGGCAAATGTCGATCGCACAGGCGACCAGCTCAGCGTCGGCAGCGATACCGGCCTCGCCAACGATATCGACGTTCAGCTGATAGTGTTCGCGCAGGCGACCTTTCTGCTGACGCTCATAGCGAAAGAGCTGTGGAATTGAGAACCAGCGTGTCGGCTTCCGCAGCGAGTTGGCGCGCGCGCTCACCATCCGCGCAAATGTCGGCGTCATTTCGGGACGCAACGCAACTTCACGTCCACCCTTGTCGGTGAAGTTGTAGAGCTGACCAACGATCTCGTCGCCGCTCTTTGCCGTGTACAGGTCCAGCGGTTCGAGTGGCGGCCCGTCGTACTCCATAAAGGCATAGCGCCGCGCAACTTCGCGCCACGCGCTGGTCACCTGGGCACGCTCGGCCAACTGCTCGGGGTAGAAATCGCGGAACCCGGGTAGTGTTGTGTGCGCCATCGTCCAAACCTATTCGGTCAGGCGCGCCCGTGCCACCACCGCCGCCCCACTGCTGTACTGCGTACTGATATCACTCTCGGCCACTTCGCCCCGTCGGTGCGAAGGGATCGATGTCAAGCAGTGCCATCGCGTCGCCAACCGTGTGGAACGAACCGCAGACGACCTTTGTGCCGGGAAGCGACGCCGCGCGGTCCATCGCGATCCCAAAGTCCGGATCGAGCGACACTGGCACCTTGCAAGCGTTGGCGTGCGCCGCGGCTGCTAGGGGGTCCCAGGCTCGCTCCACCGGAGCCGTCGGTGGCTGCGTGATGATGAAGTGATCGGCCACGGGCGCCAGTGCGTCAATCATTCCGTACCAGTCCTTGTCCTTCAATACCCCGAGAACAATCGTCACCGGTGGCGGCGACCGCCGCGTCGTCAGAGCTTCCGCGAGCGCCCGGGCTCCAGCGGCATTGTGCGCAACGTCGAACACCCACTCCCGCACGCGCTGAAAGCGCCCTGGGAGCGTGACGGAGGACAGCGCTCGGTTGATGTTCTCCTTCTTGATCGCATAGTCCCGCCCGGCCGCGTGGATCGCCGCCAGCGCTGTCAGTGTATTCCGCACCTGATGCTCGCCAATCAGAGGGGTCGACAGTCGGGTCCGTCCGAGCGGCGTCGCCGCCGTGAACGACGTCATGCCTCCTGCGAGCGATACCGACCACGCACGCCAGTCCGACCGCACGATTGATATCGGGGTCGCGCCCCGCTCTGCGGCGCGCTCCGCGAGGCGCTTGGCCAGATCCAGGCGTGGCTCGCCGATTACAGCGGCGCGCCCGAACTTGAAAATGCCGCCCTTCTCGTCAGCGATCGACTGAAGCGAGTTTCCCAAAAACTCGGTGTGGTCCAACGAGATATTCGTCACCGCCGCCACGACGGGATCGAGCACGTTGGTGCTGTCGAGCGCCCCCCCAAGGCCAGTCTCGACGGCTGCGACGTCGACTCCCTGCTCGGCGAAATACGCGAACGCCGCCGCCGTGGTGATCTCGAAGAAAGTCGCGCCAATAGACTCCGCGAGCGGCTCCAGTCGTCGGAGCAGCACGAGCAAGTCATCCTCCGAGATCGGAACGCCGTCGATAACGATGCGTTCGCGAAAATCCACTAGGTGCGGCGATGTATAGCGGCCGACGCGGCGCCCTCCAAAACGGAGCAGCGCATCGAGCGTCGCAACGGTGCTCCCCTTCCCGTTAGTCCCCGCAACGTGAAACGACGGAAACCTCCGGTGTGGGTCGCCAAGCGAATCCAGGAGCTGCTCCGTGCGGCCAAGCCCGGGCGATATCCTCGACCCGGTTTTTTCGAACAACCGTTCGATGGTCTCTCTGTACGTCAGCTCGCCAGCCATCCGGTCGCCGGTGGCTTGCCACTCATGTGTCTGAGCAGGCGTCCTATGGTTGGCTTTAGTTCATTACGCGGTATCACCATGTCCACGATGCCATGCTCTAGCAGGAACTCGGCGGTCTGGAATCCTTCAGGCAGATCCTGCCCTATGGTCTGCTTGATCACGCGCGGGCCTGCGAACCCTACCACCGCGCCTGGCTCTGCAATGATGGCGTCACCGAGCATGGCGAAGCTCGCGCTCACGCCGCCAGTGGTCGGGTTCGTAAGAAGTGAAACGTACGGCACGCGTCGCTCGGCAAGCTGCGAAAGCATCGCCGAGGCTTTGGCCATCTGCATGAGCGACAGCACACCTTCCTGCATGCGCGCACCGCCCGATGCGCAAACGATCACCAGCGGATGCTTCTTTTCCAGCGAGCGTTGGCCCAGGCGCGCGATTTTTTCGCCGACAACGGACCCCATCGATCCACCCATGAAAGCAAAGTCCATCACTCCGAGGCTGATCGGCGACCCGCCGAGCTGTCCTGTCAACGTAAGAATGGCGTCTCCATCGCCAGCGTTGGCGGTGGCTTTTTTCAACCGCTGCGCGTACTCGGGAAAGCCGAGCGGATCCGCGGAGCGGATCTCTGTTTCGGTCTCTTCGGCTGTTCCCTCGTCGAGGAGGATGTTCGCGTAGTCCCAGGCCCTGATGCGCCGGTGATACCCGCAGTTAGGGCACACGTTGAGATTGCGCACGAATTTCTCCGTGATATCCGTGTATGCGCAGGACTCGCACTTCTCCCAGGCGTCGACGGGTATTTCCAGGCGATCGCGGCGCGGAGTTCGCGGCTTCTTATCCTTCCTGAACCAAGCCATATCTATCTAATGTCACCCAGCGCCGGGGGCCCGGCAAGGCGTTACAGAACGGATGTCCGGTTACTCCACCGGAACGGGGTTCGCTTCACCGCCGCTCGCGGGCGCTGAAGGCGCCACGGCATCGGAAGCCGCCAGTTGTTCCTTTAGACGCTGCGCCGAAGCCATGGTGAAGCCCGGAAGTGCGGCGATCAACTCCGGGGTCGCTTCTCTCACGCCCTGCACGCTACCGAAAGTGCGAATGAGCAGGCGCCGCTTGACCGGCCCAACCCCTGGAATCGAGAGTAGCTCAGAGGTAACGGTGCGCATGCTGCGTCGCTTGCGATTGAAAGTCACAGCGAAACGGTGCGCTTCATCCCGAATCTGCTGCAGCAGCCTCAATGCACCCGAGCGACGCGACAATCGCAACGGCTCGGCGCGCCCCCATACGAATATCTCTTCGTCACGCTTTGCGAGGCTGATGAGGAGCAGCTCGCCCAGCCCGATCGCCGCAAGCGCATCGTGTGCCGCCGAGAGCTGCCCCTTTCCTCCATCGACGACGACGAGATCGGGCAGCGGCTTCTCATCCGCCAGTCGCCGATTGAAGTAGCGCGTCACAACCTCGTTCATCGAAGCAAAGTCATCGGTGCCAACCACCGTCTTCACCTTGAACTTGCGATACTCGCCGCGCTTGGGCCTGCCATTTTCGAAGCAGACGCACGATCCAACAGTATCGGTACCCTGCGTGGTGGAGATATCGAAGCAAACCATTGTCCGCGGCAACTTGTGTAGCACCAGCTCGCGAGCGAGTTCGTAGACCGGCTCTCCGGCTCGCGCGTCCGATTCGGCAGACGCCAGCTTCATCTCCTCCAGAAGATGGCGAGCATTCTGCTCCGCGAGATCGATGAGATCGCGGCGCACCCCGCGTTGCGGAACGTACACTTTCTGATCTGGAAGCGACTGCTCGATCAGATCGCGATCGGCAAAATCGAACGGGAGCACAAGTTCCGCGGCCCGTTCAGGTGCGGCGATGTAGTTCCCTGCGAGATACAAACGCAGGACGTCTCCGTCCTCTTCACCGTCGACGTTCTCCATGAAGCGATGCTCGCGTGCGAGCAGCTTGCCTTCGCGGATGCGAAGCAGCGCCACCACCGCGTCGTCGCCGTCGCGTGCGTAGCCGATCACGTCGCGATCGCCTCCCTCAACTCGAAGCACGACTGTTGGCTCTTCCATCCGTTCCAGATGGTGCAGCACGTCGCGTAGCTCTGCGGCGCGCTCGAAGTCAAGTTTCGAAGCGGCAAGTTCCATCCGATCGCGCACGCGCCGCACGACTTCGTCCGACCGCCCTTCCAGGAAGAGGAGAACTTCATCGACCATCGCGGCGTATTCCTGCTGCGTTTGCTTGAAAACGCACGGCGCCTTGCAGCGCTGGATGAAATAGTCGAGACATGGACGCTCTGGCATTTCGCGCGGCATGTCATAGTTGCAGGACCGAACCGTGAAGGTTCGCTTGACTACGTTGAGCGATCGGCGCATCGCACCGACGTCGGTGTAAGGACCGAAGTATTTTGCGCCGTCGTTGACCACCCGTCGCGTCACGAATACGCGTGCGAACGGCTCGTTGACAGTGACCTTGATGTATGGGTATGACTTGTCGTCACGGAGCGCGATGTTGAACTTGGGATGATGCTCCTTGATCAGGTTGGCTTCGAGCACCAGCGCGTGAGCCTCTGTCGGCACCACGATCGTCTCGAGATCGGCGATGTTGCGCACGAGATGCTGGGTCTTGAGACTGAACGGATGCTCGCTCCCGAAATAGCTCCGCACCCGCGAACGCAGCCGCTTGGCCTTGCCCACGTAGAGCACCGACCCGTCGGCGCCCTTCCACAGGTACACCCCAGGCCCGTCGGGAAGATGCTGGAGCTTCTGCGCCACACGATCGGGAACCGTCACCATCGTAAGTTATACGCCGGATCGGCGGCGCAGTTTCGCAGTCAGGTTAGCCGCTTCGGGGATCTTCAGCAACGCTGCGAAGCCGATGTATGAAACACCAAACGTCGTCAACGCCACCGCCGCGAGCCATATCGGCCTCGACGTTGGAACCAGCAGGCGCGCCACCGACGCAAGTGCTGCTCCCGCAAGGCCGGCGGCCCAAAGCAGACTCACGTAGCGAATGGACAATCCAGTGCGTCCGATCCGTCGCGTCAGCCCGCGGCGGAGCAACATGAATTCCACCCAGCCAGCTATTCCCGCGGAAGCGGTAAGGCCGGCTGCGCCAAGCTTGGGATCCACACCAAACCAGCCGGGAGCCTGAAAGGCAAATACAGCGCCGAGTACCGTTGTCAGCGCAAGACGGACAAGGGCAAACTTGAGCGGCGTTCGCGTATCACGCAGCGCGTAATACGTAGACGAATCCAGCCGTCCCAGCGTCGACGCAAGCAAGCCAATCGTCGATCCGATCAGTATTTCCCACACCCACAGCGTATTCGATCGCTTGAACGCGCCGGTCTGGAAGAGCGCGCCGGTAACGATGTCGCCAAGGGCGAGGAACCCGATGACGCACGGCACGATGAAAAAGGCAATCCGCTCCATGCCAGCATTCAATCGCCGCCTAAGAACCGCTGCAATTTCCTCATCGGTGCCGAGTGCGCTCGACATTGCAGGAAGCTCGGCGGCGGACACGGACATTCCAAACAGGCTGCCGGGAAGCATGTATAACGTCTGTG
>JBDTIP010000089.1:0-5155 GCA_039936295.1 Gemmatimonadaceae bacterium | reverse complement strand
GCCCAATTGGAGACCTTCCACTTGCGACCGCCGTCGTCGGAGCGCCAGACAGATCCCTGATCGGCAGTCTGGATCAGAGCGTACACGCGGTTCGAGTTGGTCGGCGCGATTGCGACGTCGATCTTGCCGACGGGCGACTTGGGCAGTCCGGAGTCCGTCACCTTGGACCAGCTGTCGCCGCCGTCACGCGTCACGTACAGCCCGCTGGATGGTCCGCCGCCAATCATGACCCATGTGTGCATCACTACCTGCCACATCCCCGCGAACAGCACGTTCGGATCGTGTGCGTCCATCGTTATGCCTGAACAGCCAGTGCCATCGTCCACGAACAGAACGCGCGTCCATGTCCTACCGCCATCACGCGTGCGATACACTCCGCGCTCCTGTTGCGGGCCCGTAGCGCGTCCGAGCGCACAGACGAACACGTTGTTCGCATCGTTTGGATTCACTATGATCCGGGCAATGCGTCCAGTCTCACGCAGCCCCATGTTGGTCCATGTCTTTCCCGCGTCCGTCGACTTGTAGACACCGTCGCCCATGACGTCTGCATCGCGGATGGCCCAAGCTTCACCGGTTCCTGCCCACACGGTATTGGGCTCCGAGGGCGCCGTGGCGAGCGCACCGATCGCCTGCACGGGCATGCTGTCGAACACGGGAACGAAAGTGTGACCACTATCGCTCGACTTCCAAACGCCGCCCGACGCGGAGCCGAGGTACCAGGTGCGCGGATCGCCGGCGACTCCCGTGACCGACGCGATACGTCCGCCCGGAGCAGGCCCCATGAACTGGAACGCGAACGGCTCGGCCTGCGTCGCAGGTCTTGGCGTGTCAGGTCGCACTCGTTGAGCGCCGAGCAGCGCCGGAGCGACGACAGCGACCAGAGCAACGGCACAGATCACTGCCGCAAGGTGAGATGAATACCGCGGGTGTGACGACAGTGTTTTCATGACAGGCGTGCGTTAGAGAGTTGCAAGCTGCGTTAATATCAGGACTCTTAGCCCTGTTACGGAAGGCCCCGCAAGATGAGAGTTCATTTCGATCACCAGGATCGAATTGTCACTAGCGTGTAACCATGCGCCGGGAGGTGAGAGCGCTTGCTGGGGCACAACCATCCAGTAGTGGGGGTGTGCACGCCAAATCGCTCTCCGAGGCCGTCTCGGGCTTGTTCCTTTAAGTATGGATCGCCATAGAATACATCCCGCGGCGACACCGTGCAGCCGCGTGGCCCTGATAGCACCTTTTCAGGCCTCCTTGACCCGGACGTGCACAGGCGATAATCTCGCCTCGACCGCGATCGATCGAGATCCCCTCACGACGGAATATTCAAGGAGTACGGGCAGTTGGCGGATCAACCTGGTCGCTCCAAACTTCACTCCGCGGCGTCAAGAGTCACGCGCCGCGATTTCATAGACAGGACGGCCCGGATCGCACTGGGCCTGGGTACGGTGCAGCTGGGCCTCGGCCGCGACGCCCTAGCGGAAGGGGTCGAAGTGGCGAGTCAGCCGGGCCGCGTCCTACCCGCGCGGCTCGTCAGCGGCGGCGACGAAAGCGTACTTGGCAACAGCGTCATAACCGCGACCTGGACAACAGCTGGTGGCAAATTTCGCCCCGCGCGGCTCGCCGATCTTCTCAACAACACCGCTCTGCCCGTGCCATCTGAGGCGTTCGTCCTCACGCTCGCAGACAAGTCTGTAATTCGCGCCAGCGACATGCGCATCACTACTCCCGTGCGTACCGCGGAACTCGCGGGAGATCCTCGTGCCTCGCGCGCCGCGGATCGCGTTGGTGGAAAGCAGGCCACGCTCACCCTGCAGGACACGGCTGGCCGCATCGAAGCGGTGTGGCGCGGCATCATGCGAGACGGCTCAAGCTACGTGCGTCAGGAAATCACGCTGCGCGCAATCGGTGGTGAGCTGCCGTTGCATGAGATCTCACTACTCGACTTCAACGCTCCGAATGCAACAGTACCTGGAACGGTGCGCGGAACGCCGATCGTCGTAGGCAACGCATACTTCGCGTTCGAGCACCCGCTGGCCAACAACGGTGTGGATGGCGATCGGGTACGCTGCCGGATGGCGCGCACGCTTCCACTACGGCCTGGCACCACGCTGACGTTCAGTTCTGTAGCGGGCGTGACCCGTCCCGGCCAGCTGCGGCGCGACTTTCTCGGCTACGTCGAGCGCGAGCGCGCACACCCGTATCGTACGTTCCTCCACTACAACTCCTGGTACGACATCGGCTATTTCAACAAGTACAACGAGGCCGATGCGCTCGCCGCTATCACCGCGTTCGGGACTGAACTGCATGACAAGCGCGGCGTAACGCTAGACTCGTTTCTGTTTGACGACGGCTGGGATGATTCCAAGACGCTATGGCACTTCAATTCAGGGTTCCCGGATGGATTCACCAACGTAGAGGCCGCAACGCACAAGTACGGTGCCGCCCCGGGGGTCTGGATGTCCCCATGGGGAGGCTACGGCGAGCCGCGCAAGGAGCGCATCGCGTACGGCAAGCTCCAGGGATTCGAAACCAACGCCGACGGGTTCGCGCTCTCCGGGCCGGTATACTACAAGCACTTCCGCGATACGTGCTTCGACATGATGCGTCGCTACGGGGTCAATCAGTTCAAGTTTGATGGGACCGGTAACTCATCGACAAGCTTTCCGGGCAGCCCATTCGACAGCGACTTCGACGCTGCAATTCACCTGATAGGTGAGCTGCGTTTGGAGAAGCCTGATCTCTACGTGAACCTGACCACCGGCACGTATCCTTCACCGTTCTGGCTCCGCTATGCCGACTCGATCTGGCGCGGCGGCGACGATCATGATTTCGCCGGTGTCGGTACGAGCAGGCAGAAGTGGATAACGTATCGCGACTCGGATACCTACGAGCACGTCGTCCGCGCGGGTGCGCTCTATCCGATCAACTCGTTGATGCTCCACGGGATGATCTATGCCAAGCAGGCTCACAACTTGATGACCGATCCTGGGAACGACTTTACTTCCGAGGTCCGGGACTACTTCGGGACCGGGACACAGCTTCAGGAGATGTACATCACGGCGTCGCTACTGTCTCCCGCCAACTGGGATGCGATCGCCGAATGTGCCAAGTGGTCGAGAGCCAACGCTGACACGCTGGTCGACACTCACTGGATAGGAGGCGACCCTCAGCGCCTGGAGCCGTACGGTTGGGCGTCATGGTCACCGACCAAAGGCATCCTGACGCTGCGCAACCCGGGTGACACGGCACAAACAATCGGCGTCGACGTTCAGCGCGCACTCGAGCTTCCGCCGGCCGCGGCACAGAGCTATTCGGCACGAAGCCCGTGGGCGGAATACCGCGGGACGCCAGCGATGAACTTTCGTGCGGGCGAGGAGCGCAAGGTCCGTCTCGCTCCGTTCGAAGTTCTTACTCTCGAGCTAACAGCGGTCTGATTGCACGACGCAGGCGTACGTAAACCTCCGCAGCCACCAGGATACATCGAATGCAGCTGACGTCGCTTGATTGGGTGATCGTCGCGGTAAGCCTCTTCCTCTGTTACCTGCCGGCGCTGTTTTACATCCGGCGATCGCAGTCGAGTATCGCCGAGTTCTTCACATCGGGTCAATCGGCGCCGTGGTGGCTCGTAGGAACGTCCATGGTGGCGACGACGTTCAGCACCGACACGCCAAACCTGGTCACGGATTTTGTTCGATCGCACGGCGTATCGTACAACTGGGTGTGGTGGGCGTTTCTGCTCACCGGAATGGCGACAGTCTTCTTTTACGCCCAGCTCTGGCGTCGGTCGGGAGTTCTCACGGACCTCGAGTTCTACGAGCTTCGGTACTCCGGACGTCCCGCAGCGCTCGTCCGCGGCTTCCGCGCAGTCTACCTCGGCTTCTTCTTCAACATTATGATCATGTCGACGGTCACGCTGGCCGCCGTCAAGATCGCCAACGTCATGCTCGGCTGGGGTCGCCTCGAGACGATTTTGATTGCCGGAACCGCATGCGTGCTTTTTGCGTCGATATCCGGCCTCTGGGGAGTACTCGCGACCGATCTCGTGCAGTTTGCGCTCGCGATGATCGGTGTCATCGCCGCGGCCTACGTGTCGCTCGATCAGCCCGCCGTCGGCGGTCTATCCGGGATGCTCTCCAAGATCGACCCGAAGACGCTCTCTCTACTTCCCGATTTTCACGACACTTCGCTGACACTCACGGTACTCGTGATTCCGCTGACCATTCAGTGGTGGTCAGTATGGTATCCGGGATCCGAGCCCGGCGGGGGTAGTTACGTCGCGCAACGCATCCTTGCATCAAAGAACGAACGGCACGCACTCGGCGCGACACTCTGGTTCAACGTCGCCAACTACGCGTTGCGCCCCTGGCCGTGGATAATCGTCGCGCTGTGCTCGATGCTCGTCTTCCCGACCCTCGGCGACATTCACCGCGCGCTTCCGAACGTGGATCCCAAGCTGATCGGCAACGATCTCGCGTACCCGGCGATGCTGACGCTGCTGCCAGTCGGAATGAAGGGGCTCATCATCGCCGCACTCTTCGCCGCGTACCGCTCGACGATGGAAACGCACCTCAACTGGGGCTCCTCCTATCTCGTAATCGATTTCTACCAGCGCTTTCTCGCACCCGGTAAGTCCCAGCGACACTACCTGTGGATTTCGCGGTCGCTCACGGCAGTCCTGATGATCGCCGCGGGAACGTTCACCCTGTTCCTTTCCACGGCCAGCGATGCATTTCAATTGTTGCTCTCGGTCGGAGCTGGAACGGGCCTCATCTACCTGCTTCGCTGGTTCTGGTGGCGCATAAATGCATGGAGCGAGATCTCGGCGATGGCTTCATCCTTCATCATCTCGATAGCGTTCTTTGTCGCGGAGAAGATGGGCCACGCGGCCGCCGCGCCGATCCCGCTCCTCACGACCGTCGCCGTGACGACGGTTGTGTGGGTTTCGGTCACCATATTCACAAGCCCGGCCGACCACGCGACACTCCTGCGCTTCTACGAGCTGACGCGTCCAGCCGGCCCAGGCTGGAAGGCGATTCGTGCTGAATCGAAGATCGCCGCCTCTCCTGACAGCCTCCCGCAAATGATGCTCGGCTGGACTTCGGGTGTCATGTTCGTTTATGCGGGATTGTTCGGTACTGGTAGCCTGATCTACGGA
>JBDTIP010000088.1:0-4147 GCA_039936295.1 Gemmatimonadaceae bacterium | reverse complement strand
GAGATTGGCACAATCGGTACGATCGATCTCACGCTAAGAAGGGCCGAGCGGCCCGAGATTACGAGCGACGAGGAAGCAATGGCGTCGCTTCCGCCGCATATTATGGAGGTCGCGGACCAGATCATCGGGACCGCGCCCGCTTACGCGGAGTCGGAACACTTTCCCATCTAACGCCGGAATCGCATGACCGACATGCCTGTGACGACAGCCGAGCATGGATTGGAGCGCGCGATTGGCGTTCGCGCGCTCGCCGCGAACGCGATTAACATCACCGTAGGCGGCGGGATATTCGTACTTCCTGCGGTGGTGGCGGCGTCGATCGGTCCTTCGGCGCCAATCGCTTATGTAGTCTGCGCCGCTGCGATGGCGCTCATCGTGCTGTGCTTCGCGCAGGCTGGGAGCCGCGTATCACTCACCGGTGGGCCATACGCGTATGTCGAACTCGCGTTGGGTAAGTATGTGGGCTTTCTGGTGGGGACGTTGCTGTGGCTCGTTGGCACAACGGCAACCGCCGCGGTTGGAAGTGCGTTCATCGGATCAATAGCGGTGTTCTGGGCTCCGCTCGCGCAACCGGTCGCACGGGCGATAGTGCTGGCTGTGGTGTTTCTGTTGTTCGGCGCGCTCAACATACGCGGCACCAGGCAGAGCACGCGATTCATCGAGCTCGTAACCGTGGCGAAGCTCCTGCCGCTCGTCGTCTTCGTGATTGTGGGTGCGATACTCGCGCATGGGGCGGTGCCCGATGTGATCGGCAGCCTGGCGCCTGCGAAGCTCGGACGCTCGGTGATCGTGTTGATCTTTGCCTTCGCCGGGATAGAGTTCGCGTTAGTGCCAAGCGGCGAAGTGCGCGATCCGGCTCGGACGGTGCCGAGGGCTCTGTTCACAGCGATGGCGGCGATAACGATTCTGTACGTGGCAATCCAGTTTGTCGCACAGATGATACTTGGCGGGTCGCTCGCCGCCGAGCAGAGTGCACCGCTAACGGCAGCGGCACGAGCAGTCGCCGGGTCGGGCGGTGCAATTTTCATTGGAGTGTGCGCGAGCATCTCGATGTTCGGGTACGTGAGCGGAATGATCTTCACGGCGCCGCGTGCGCTGTTCGCGTTTGGGCGCGACGGAATTCTACCTCCGGCATTTGCACGACTACATGAACGATACGACACTCCATCCATCGCTATCATTACACAGTGCCTGATAACGTTTGTCGTGGCAGTGACAGGCGGATTCGCGGAACTCGCAATACTGAGCAACATCGGAGTGCTGCTGCTGTATCTGCTCTGCTGCATCTCGGCGTGGGAGCTGCGCCGGAAGAATGTTCAGACTGGCGGGGTGCCGTTCCGGATTCCCGGTGGTGCGCTGGTACCGGTTTTGGCGGTGGCTGTAATAGTCTGGATATTGAGCAACGCGACGGTGAAGGAATTCTCGGTTGTTGGGGCTGTACTGGTGGTGGCTTCGGTGCTGTATTATCTGGCGCGGGGAAGACGAGCCGCCGCACAGGAAGGCAGCGCGGTGCTCGGTCGCGATTATTTCATTTACCGAGCCAGATAGTCGCCTTGACCAGAAAGACATTTGTCGGAGGCTCGCGAAATACGCTACTGACATCTCGTGTGAGGCCGAAATCGCCAAAAGGCTCCGTCCCGTTGCGTTGCTGTTGCCACACGAAGAAGATTGTCGATCCCGGCCGATATTCCCAACGCAGCACGGCATCACCCTGCAGGCTGCGAATGTTGAAGTTGGGATCGCTCAGCTCAAAAGAAGGTGCTGGTCCAATTCCATCCTGGTCAATGGTATAGATGCCAGCCTGGCTTCGCGAGATCGCGCCGTAATTGGATCCGTAGACATCGAACTGCCGCGTGCGCGGTGCGTGAAGCTGTTTGAAGCTCGTGTACCTGCCTGCTGAAACGAACGGCTGCGCGTACAGCTGCAGGCTGAGATTAGTCGAGAACGTCCAGTCGAGCCTGGTATCCAGTGAGAGTGTCGTCTGGTGCAATTCGGCGAATACGTATCGCCTTCCGTAAGTTGCTGTGGCAAGCGGATCGGGAATAGTCTCGACATACTGGTTGGTGCTGTTCGTAACACTGAGCGTCGGTGCGAAGCTGACGTGCAAGACGGCGTTTGGCCTGACGTCAACGGCGATGTTCGCGCCTCGCGCCAGTCCTCCTGCCTTATCGTGCTGGTACTGGAGCTCAGTGCTGACGATCACGGGTTTGCGAGAGTCGCTGCTGGCGGACGCATCGACGCTCCACAAACCCGGTATCATGGCGAGCGGCCCACCTCGTGTGAGCTCATCGCTGAGTTGATCTGGCGCGTACGTGGCCCTCAAGCCCGCTGCCCAGAGATCATTGAGCGTTCCGTTCATGATGACGGTGTTGCTCTGGCGGATCAGAGTATTGCCAAAGTTCCAGGCGTCAAATGAAGCGCCTGTGATCGAGTACGAGCGAAATATTCGTCCAGGATCATTTGCCTGATATCCAATCGCGGGCACCACCGAGCGGTAATCCGCGCGTGAAAGAAAGCCAAGATCATTGATCTCGAACCCTGGGGTCACCTCCTTGTAATCCAGCGATCCAAACCACTGTCCGCGTTTCGCAAGTGCGAATTCAGCCATGTGTCCGCTGAGCGAAGTGCGAGTTGTGTCGACGCCGAGGTATGCCGCATCCGGACGTTGATAGTAATGCGTGCTGGAAAGCTGCGTTGCAGTAATAGCCGCGGGCGTCCCATCCACTCGCGAGTTCGTAACGTAGCCGCTCAGGATCCAGTTGCGCGAATCCCATGAGTGATCGAAGTCGATTCCACCGAGAAATGCGCGCGACCGCAATGCGTCTCGAACCACCGTATCCGCAACGTCGCGGTTGGTCGCTGTGAACATTCCGCCGATCGCTGTGTTGCCATCGTCGAATTGACGCTGCAGGCGGCCCACCGCGTAATTGGTGAGCGGCTCTACGGTGGAAGTCCTCTGCGCACCGGTCGTGGTCACGTATCGCGCCGTTTCCTCGCTTGTAATGCCGTCCATCAGTCCGACGGTCCAGCCATGGGTCCTGCCCGTTACCTTGACGGCACCAAAAATAGTCGACTGATCTGGCGCGTCGGCGTAAGCGACGTTGGAGCCTGGGACGCCAAGTTCGGGCGCGCGGCCTATTCGGCGCGAATAGTAGAAGATCTGGGAGTTGTAACTCGCGTCGTTTTGCGTCTGACCAAACTGAAATACATCGGATCCTTGCAGGAAGAATGGCCTCTTTTCCGGGAAGAACGTTTCAAACGCAGTGAGATTGACGACCGCCGGATCGACTTCAACCTGGCCAAAGTCTGGGTTCACCGTTGCAGTTAGAGTGAGACCATTCGGTAATCCGTAGTTGAGATCTCCACCGACCGAGGGCTTGCCATCGTTTCGGCGGTAGAGCGGGTCGGCGTTCGTTCCCGGTGCACGCGTGAGTTTCGTGCTCACGTACGGTAGCAGGTCGAGCCTTTCGGGTACGGGAATTCCTCTGAGTCCGGTCAACTCGCCGAAGCTGGACACGAATCCCGGGGATTCCGCGGTATACGGCGACCAGTTGTCGCGTTCGTGATAACGTGCAATATCACGCTGGACCTGGAACCCCCATACGCGTTCCGCGTCCTTTGTAACTGGACCAAGTCGAAGCTGCGAGAGTGGTATTCGAAATTCCGCTACCCATCCGAGCGAGTCGATCGTGGTTGCCACCTGCCAGACCCCATCCCAGTTGAGATCTTCGGTGTTGTCATTGGAGAGAGTCTCATCTTTCTGAACGCCGCGCGGATTCACCGCAAAGCCAAACGCGGTTCGGTGGTCGTGGTAAGAGTCAATTGCGAAGTAGAGCCAGTCTGAGTAGATGCCGTACGAATCGCGTCGCGCAAGTGGTGCGGCAATCGAGTCGGGATGGTCGTCGAAGGCACGAATGCCGACGTAGAGTGCGTCATTGTCGTACAGCACGCGCACTTCGGTGCGCTGTCGTGCGTCGGCGCCTGGGTTCGGGAAGCTCTGAACGAAGTCGTCCGATACGGGAGCGCGTTGCCAGTCCGGCTCGTCGAGCTTGCCGTCAATCCGAATTGGGCCGGTGGTACGCACAGCCGTCATCGTGCGCGCTACTGTGGCCGACACATTTGATCTGGCTGCCTGTGCCATGCTTGA
>JBDTIP010000087.1:0-2607 GCA_039936295.1 Gemmatimonadaceae bacterium | reverse complement strand
TGCGACGGATGTGCGCGTTGATGCGAGCCGCAAAATCACGGAGCCGTGCATCGCGTTTCGGACGTCGTAACTCGATTGCTGGTGAGCGAACGATCTGGATCGGTCGCGCGCGCCGAATTGCGGCTGGTGGCGGTTGAGCATGACGAGTGTCTTGGACCGAGGTTTGTCCTTGCAGCAGATTTATGGATATCGGTTCGCACATGCCGAAGTAGCGAGATCTGGACCGGATTCTCGGTTCCACATTCCGTCTCTTGGATAGCCGCCGGACGAACCTGCGAGCCACATGACATCCGGAAGGTCTGTACTCCTGGCTGTGAGCCAGTCATGGTAATTACTCCGTACGCTGCGAATTTACCTAGGACCAGTGTCACTCTTCCATGGAAAACGGTGCCGGTCACATATGACGTACCAGCGGAGCTGTGCCAATAGTAGTTGGCTACCCTCCCCGACACCGCCGACCCGGTCTGTGTGAGCACGAGTGCGGAATGAGAACTGCACCGATCCCAGCGTTGCACTCGTACGCCGCGCGCACGTCAGGGAACAGCAGTCGCCTGCAGAGTAGCCGCACCGCTGGCCGGCTGGAAAGTCGCTGTCACTGAACTGCGGCCTGCGGAGGTCGTCGTGACAAGGCCACTTTGAGCGACCGTAGCAGTTCCAGCAGTGATCGACCACCGGACCGGAAGTCCCGTCAACATGTGACCCGCCGTAGTAATCGCAACGGCGCTCGCTTGTACTGTCCCGCCAACTGCGACGGTGTCGCTCGCAACTGCCTGCGAGGGAACATCGACTCCAAGGCTCACCATTACCGTCGGTCCGGTTGGTGTAGACGGAGCGCTGGGATCGCCAGGTGGCGTGGGAGAATCGCTAGCGCCGCCACCGCACGCTGCAATCCCCGCGACCACGGCTATTGCTGCGAGGTACGCTTTCAGCTGGACGTGCCGACAACGACGCATAACGTATCCTCGCGAGATTGACACGACAGAACGTATATCGCCTGGAGTCGCGCGCAACTCCGGGAGACGTTCCCAGGTCTAGCCGTCATGTCCGTAGATGCTGTCAAACTCCTTGCAGTTCCATAACACCAACCCCTCGCAGCCAGCGCGCCCCGCCGACCATATTTCAACAATGGCGATAGCTGAACCTGCGACGCACGATGCTGCCCACGCCGAGCCAACCGAGGCGCCCTACTACGTACCGCTCGGGAACGAAGTCGAGGTGTTCGCTGCCTGCCACACGCGTGGCCTCCCTGTCATGCTCAAGGGCCCCACGGGCTGCGGCAAGACTCGCTTCGTGGAGTACATGGCCTGGCGCCTTAAGCGGCCTTTCGTCACGATCGTATGTCACGACGATCTCTCGGCGAGTGATCTCACCGGCCGGTATCTCATCCGTGGTGGCGACACCGTCTGGACTGACGGCCCTCTCACCACTGCGGCACGCATCGGTGCGATCTGCTATCTGGACGAGCTCGTCGAAGCGAGACAGGATACCGTGGTGGTTACGCACTCGCTTACCGACGATCGCAAGCTGTTGAGCATCGACAAGACGGGCGAGCTGCTGCAGGCCGCACCTGGGTTCCAGCTCGTTGCCTCGTACAATCCGGGCTACCAGCACGCCGTCAAGGATCTCAAGCCGAGCACCCGCCAGCGCTTCGTGACTCTCGAATTCGGCTTTCCGCCGGCGCGCACGGAAGCGGACATCATCGCGCACGAAAGCGGTGTCACGCACTCGACCGCTGCCTCACTGGTCACGCTCGCGCATCGCGTGCGGCGGCTCCGCGACGAGGGTCTCTCCGAAGTGCCTGGTACACGCCTGCTGGTTGCTACCGCGCGCCTCATTGCTGGCGGAATCGGCGTACAGGAGGCCTGCCGCGTAGCGCTGACGAATCCGCTCACCGACGATCCCGATCTGCTGGAAGCGATCTCTGATCTCGTCGCGACGACGATGTAACGTGATGCACGTCTCCTCATGAACCGTACGCGCGCATTGCTGATCAGGACATTCAACCGGTCATCCGCAACGGCACGCGATGCATGGCAACGCATGCGTGGCGGCGCGGACACTCTCGCTGTCGATCTCGAGAGCGTCCGGCACCGCATGGAACTGTTCATCGGTTCACTGTACGGGCGTTCCATTCGCATCGAGACAGCTTCGGTGCGTGCAGCAGGTATGCTCACGCGGTTGGCCAATCGCGCTTCGCGCGGACGCCTCGTCGAGGTTGCCGAGAGCGACGCGGACACGATTCGATTGCCGCGAATGTTGTGCGATTCCGAGACACTCGGTACCGCAGCCGCACAGTACAGGTTGCTGGCAATCGAGCATGCGGAGCGGATCGTGCGTGCAACGCAGGCCAGCATGCCGGAGAATGACAAACCACTCGAGCGTGATCTGTATCTTCTCGCCGAGGCAGCGGCCGTCGACTCCGGAATTGCGCGCGGCATGCCACGACTGGCGGATCTCATCGGTCGGACGCGCGCGTCTGAGTCGCGACAGCGACCGGCGCTGCGGTCACTGGATTCGATCGAGCAGGAAGTTGAGCTATTGACGCAACGTGTGCTGTCATCGCCACCGGACGAGATTCCAACAGAGATCGCGAATGCCATCTCTCCG
>JBDTIP010000086.1:0-11988 GCA_039936295.1 Gemmatimonadaceae bacterium | reverse complement strand
TGCGAAATCGGCGGCTGAGCGTCGCTCTCGAGCGAAATCTTCGGCTGATTCAAAGTTCCAGAAATGATGATTCGGATCGCGATCGCTTCTCGGCTTGGCAATTGCACGTTGTACTCGCCAGTCACCTGAAGAATCGGATTCAGTTCAGGCGTATTGGTAAACGTGGCCGATCCCTGCTGAATCTGAAACCGTCGGCCCTGAAACCGGTACTCACCGCGATCACTCAGCAGGACGCCGTCGAGGAGTAGAGTTTGCTTCGCGCGATTCACGCCAATCCGGAGCGGATTGTCGGTATAGACTTCGACGTTGGCCTCGGGTGATCGCACGAATACGTCGCGGTCTACCATCAATGCGACATTCATCCGCAGGTTGCCGATCAACGGAGACTGGTTCGGAAACAGATCCCGCATGTTCACGTTAGTCGTGTCGAGGACGGCATATAACGACGGATCTCCAGCGCCCACCAGGGTCTTCCCGCCGGACGCGGGAATGTAGAGCACGCCCCGCAGGACGTGTACAAAGCCCCCGACGTCAACGCTGTTAAACGGCCCCTGCGTCGTGACGTTCGCAGACACGTATAAGTTGCCGGTGCTGTTGTCGATTACACGCGCGTCCTTGGCGACCAGTTTGAGCGCGAAGGATGGTTGGGTGAGTGTCTTGATTCCAATCCCGCCGCTCAACCGTATCCTGCCGTTGCTCTGCGCAACCAGTGAGTCGACAATCACGGTATCGCGAACAAGCCGTATGTTGGAAGCAATGTCGTTGACGATCACGCCGAGAGCATCAATGCGCGCACTCCCGTTCCAAAGCGCGATCCGGCCATTGATATCGGGGTGGTTGATCGTTCCGGCGACGGTGAACTTCGCGAGTGCGCGGCCAGAGAGGTTCGAAACGTAGTCTTCCAGTCCGGGAATGACTTCGAGCGGGAGCGAGTCGGCATCGATGGTCGCTGCGATAGTCCTGTTTGTCGGGATGCGCGAGCCGCTGACGCCGGCTAGCGCCAGGTTGATCGGCACTGTGCCGTTGGCGGCGATCACTGGCGCTTTCCCTGAAGGATTTGCCTCGACTTTCGCGGTCAGCGTCTCGTTCGTATAACTCAACACGCCGTGAACTTCCGGCCCGGGCTGCCCGGCGTACGCCAGCTGCGTCACACCAAACGCCCCGGCGACCGTCGGCGAGGCACGAGTACCCTGAAGCCGCGCGTCTACTGACACCAGTCCCTTTGCGGGGATGTCGCTCTGAAGCAGCGCCGTGATATTTGCGATTTCAAATTGTGTTACGTCGACCCTGAGGTCTGCTGCACGATTCCTCGGTATCGTGCCATTGACGTACACTCCACGGCCTGTGGCGCTGCGTATGTCGAAATGGTCGATGCCGATACCGCCGGAGTCGAACCGAATCGTCGCGGGGCCTGTGCTTGCGTAAACTGTCGTGTCGAACTGTAGCCTTAGCTTGTCCAGCCGCAACTCATCGTAATCGCTATCGAGCGCAAACTGTGCGGTCGCGTTATAAACGCGGCTGGAATCCTGATGGATCGAGACTGTCAGATTTCCGTTCGGTTTATAGTACGAGCTCGTGAGCGCAACTGTGTCGAGCGCGAAACCGAGCGCAAGAACATTCACTGCGCTCGCCTGCGCGCTCACGCGCGACTGCGGTGTAAGCGCGCCAGTCCACGCGAAATTCGCGCTCACCGTTTTCACCGAATTGCCAAACGCGACGAGATTCTTGCCAGTCGCGGACCCTGTCATGTCGAATGCGTGAATGTTGCCGGTCGCGGTTCCATGCGCCTGCACCGCGCCGCTCAGTGCGTTACGGGGAATTGCACGCGGTGTGTCGACCGGGAACCTCGGCATCGCTTTGCCAGTGATCAACCGCTCGGCGCGCGCGGTACGTGCGACCCGGGCTCTTGCCGAATCGGCTGCGCTCTGCCTCCCGGCGAGGATGCCGGGCCGCGGTATGACGACGCCCGTATCAGGCGGCGGTAAAATTCGCGATAGTATGCCCAACGAATCCACTGCCGCGGCGAAGTTCAACTTTCCCTGACGTCCGGCGACAAGCCCGAACTGCCCGTCCGCCGCGGCATATCCGTGCGGGACATGAGCGTCGAGGGTGTCGACCGTGACCATTCCGTTGGCCACCGCAACCCTCACGATTGCCGAGTCCACCGATACGCTGTCGTAGACGGATGTGCGCACATGCGCCGCGGCAGTGGCGTTCAGCGTCGCCGGATCGAATCCCGCGCCGCTCGCGGCCACGTCGGCACTCAGCGACGTGCCTGGTGCCTTCGAACTGACCTGACTAGCGTCAAACAGATGAGCCGTTACGCTCAAGTCATAGCGTTGAGGTGTCGATACTACATCGATTGTGCCTTTCGCAGTAACGGATCCTCCTTCCGGCGTGGTGAGATCCGCCACAACAACGAGATTGGCCATCGGTCCGTGGAGCGAAACTGGACCGGCGAGCGTACCGCGCAAGCCCGACGCGGGCGCGAACTGACCGACTGTCGCCAGCGAGAGAGGCAGAAGCTGCAGGTCGGCGTTGATGAATGGGATCCGACCGCCGCGTGCAACGATCGCGGAACCGGTAACGTGCGACTCTCCCGTAACTGCGTTGTGCGTGAAGTCGCCGAATATCCTGAGCTTCGATGCCGTCGAGCCATTCATGACGGCCTTACCGGTCACCGTTCCACCGATCGGCAGCGTCGGATCCACGGCTCGACCCAGCGCAACCTGCAGCGGGGCGAGCGTTACATGCAAATTGTTTGCCCGCACCACGCCGCCGCTGGCGCCTACGACGCCGGTGGCGATTGCGCGACTGCGCCCTGTGCGCGGATCGTCAAAGGCGACGTCGGCATCCAGCTTGATTGCGCCGAATCCCCCGCTCGCCGCGACGCGCCCGGTCAGATAGCCTTGCCTCGGAGATTTGATCGTCGGAAAGACCTGCTGAATCGTTCTGGTGTCCAGATGCTTCAGCCTGAGGTTGGTGTCGTGATACGACAGCGTATCGTGTACCACTACGCCGAGGCTGCCCGACATCGTTGCGCCGGATACGGCGAGCGACGCATTCGTCGCGAGGTAATCGCTCGTCGCTCCCACCCAGTCGAGCGCGAAGTCCAGCTTCCCGCCGCCGTTCTGAGGGATGTCGGGATCAATCCACAACAGGTCGTTCGTCGCGACCGTGTCTGCGTGAACTCGGAGCCGCAGATCGTTGGTATCGAAGTTGTAGCGTCCGTTGCCGCGGGACAGTCGCGAGCTCGCAAGAGTTGCATTGATCGCGCTGAAATACAGCGAGTCGGCAAGCACGATGAATCGACCCTTCACATCGGTGACCCTGACGTCGGGCGGCTTGAGCGGCTCGGCGGTCATTCGCAACGCCGACACGTCGATGATCTGCCGCGCGTCGCCTGGATCCTCGAGTCGCATCAGCGGGAATGTGCCGTATACGTTCCGGAAGTCGGATACTTTCTGAAATCCGCCTGCAACGCGCGCCACGTTCAGGCGCGACGTTGGGCCGAGCGTGTATCGTATCGCGCTGTCGCGCTGGGTTGCGTTGAGCGTATCAGGCGGCGCCCATGGACTGTGAGAGGTTACGTGGCCGTCGATCATGGTCACGTTGCGAAGCGTGATCCACGAAAGGAATCCGGGGGGACCTTTTACCCCGGCCGTGTCGCGCGGGTATATCCTGTCGTAGTTCCACTTTCCACCGGGCATTCTGTTGACAACGATGACCGGGTTCACGATGCGTACGTTGTCGAGGTAGATACGTTTGTTGATAAAGTCGCCGATGTGGTAGCTGACGACGACGGTATCTGCCTTTACAAACGGAGCGTGCGCGCTGTCGGTAATTGTCAGCCCAACAAGCGTCGCGCCAGTCAGCAGATTTCCGTCGATTCTATCGACGCTCAGGCGTCCATGTGTCCCGTCCCGAACGATACCTATGACGTATCCACCGACTCGCTCTCGCCCCCAACCGGTCTGGGTCAGCACCACAACTGCAGCCGCAACGATCACAGCCAGAGCGACGATTACTGCGCCCACTGTCAGCGCGATCGTGCGTCTGCGCATCTAGAATGCCTCTCCAATGGAGAGATGCAGCGCGAGACGCGTGAGAAGCGAGTTGATGCCGCCGCCCCCCTTCGTCGGAGAGTAGACACGCTGGTCGTCGAGCCGGATCAGCCCATTCCCGCCATTGGCCACGTCTTCGGTGACAACGGGCAACTGCTCGGATCGCTCAGGGTCGAAACCGATATCCACCCGTACTGGACCGGCCGGCGACAGATATCGGACGCCGATGCCGGGTGTCACTGCTGCCTTGCTCGCCGGAAGGCCCGGACTGGTGTTCTGCGCGAGGTAGGCCGCATCGACGAACGCTGCCCCAATCAACGATGCGAAGAGTGGGAAGCGATACTCGACGCTGCCTTCGATGAGCCGGTTTCCGCCAAGCGGCCGCGGCTCGAAGTCGCGATCCTGGAACAACGCCGCGTTCGGATTGCACTTCTGGATGGTCGCGGGCCGGCACAGCGGGTTGGCGGCGTCATTTGTCAGCAGCTTGGTCGCCGTGACAGTCAGCACGCGCGGACCGAGCTGACCTTCGCCGTAACCGCGGACCGACTGCGAGCCGCCAGCGTAGAAACGCTTGCGCGGGTGGATCACAGAGCCGTCACCGAGCGCGTTGACACCGAGCGCTTCTGATGTGCTGGCGAGCGCGCTGACAATACCGAGATCGATGTGCGCGCCGAGTACAGAATGGCGTGTTACAGGAAGGAAGATCGAGAAGCTGCCAGTCCCGCGATTGTAGCGGAAGTCGGAACCGGTGTACGTTGACGCGTGCTCGACGTCGAACTGTGCTCGATAGCCGTTATGCGGCTCGAATGGATCGTCCGTCTTGTCCAGCGAAAAGGTTACCGCCAGCGGTGACAGTCGTTGCGCCTTTCGCAGTGCTGAGAGCGTTGGGCCATCGCACACGCCGTAGTTCACGCAGAAATAGACGTCGCCCGCCTGGACATTGGTCTCTTCGAAGCGATAGTTGAGGCTCAGCGGTCCCCGCGGCGTAAGGGTGCGGGTGAAGGTCGCGCTAAGCCCGTAACCCTGGTCCACGTAGATGCCCGGCGAACTACGCCGATGGGCGAACAGCCCAAGCGCCAGCTCGTTGTTCGGCGACCCGAACCACGGATAACGGACGTCGGCGCTCGTTGTGTACGTTGGCGCCAGATACTGCGACTGCGAACCGCCCACGACGGTCTTGCCAACGTCGTAGAAAATCCCGTTGCCGTTGAGCGAATGGGCAAACAGATTGCCGACCACCGCGTCGACGGACAGCCGCTTCGCGCCGCTCAACCAGTTGTAATCGGCATAATGTCCCTCTACCTGCACGAAATCGATCGTGTTGAATCCCGCACTATAGCGCATCGTGCGCGGCGGAGCTTCCTGCACGTCTATAAGCACGTGCTTGAGCGAGTCGTCCGACACCGGCACTTCGATCGCCGCTCGGCGGAACAGATTCGACTCGTAAAGCGACCGCTGGCTGGCGAGGACGTCAGAGCGTCGGTACAGGTCGCCCGGCTTGAACGACAGCGATTTCTTGATCGTACGCGTGGTGACGTCCTTGTTACCCTTGACGTCGATGCTGGTAACTCGTGAGCGCCAGCGCGGATCGATCTTGAGAGTGATGTCGACGGTTCGCGCAACAGTGTCGAACACGACGACGGTGTCCACGCGGGCGTCAGAATATCCCCCATCCCACAGCCGCGAATCGAGCAGTGCAATCGTTGAGTCGAGCTGTATCAGGTTGTACGGATGGTTGCGACGCAGCTTGTAGACACGACGTAGGTCGCGGCGCAGCAGCACGGTCGTGTCCTGCACGATCCGAAGGCTTGAGACGATTGTCGGGAGACCTTCCGTCACCGCGATGGTGACATGAACGCTGTGCCGCCCTGTGGGCACTACCGTCGTGTCAACCGCCGTCTGACGGTAGCCCCTCTCGAAATAGAATACGAGCACGCGGAGCATGTCGCGCGCCAACTCGGCGCGATCCAGCGTCGCTTTTTTGTAGAAGAGCGGAGACTTGCTGAACAGGCATACGGGCCTCAACAGTAGCGATACGCAGTGCGATTCATCGGTGGCGATGCTCTGCCGAAGCACACCCTTGTCGACAGAATGCACACCGGTCAGTGTGAGGGCCGTGATCTCAGGATTGCGCGCCGACGAAGCACTCGACTGTGGCTGCGCCGGCGGAGCGGTCGCGACCATGGCCGCGATGATGGCCGCCGCGACCAGTGGAAGGCGCCGGAGCGGGGAATTCATGCCTCGGAGAGAGCAAGGCTCGGGCCGCGAAGTAACGCTGCCTTTCACACGCTTAGCCAGAAGCGGCATTTCTTATCGGGCCAGTTCGTGTGTCCTTGTTCGGCACTACAGCCCAGAAAGCAACGCGTCGTTGTTCGGAGTCGCCGCAATCCGCTTGATCAGCCATTCCATCGCAGAGCTGGAAGGCATCTGTTGCAGGCCGCGGCGGAGGGTGTATACGTGGTCCAGCTGATCCGGACGGAAGAGCTTGTCTTCACGCCGCGTACCGCTGATGCCGATGTCGATGGCGGGGTAAATGCGCTTCTCCGCGAGGCTCCGGTCGAGCTTTATCTCGCAGTTGCCGGTGCCTTTGAATTCCTCGAAAATCACGTCGTCCATTCGGGAACCGGTTTCCACGAGGGCGGTGGCGATGATCGTCAGCGATCCGCCTCCGTTCTCGGGCGCTACCGAACGCGCGGACCCGAAGAATGCCTTCGGTTTTGCCATTGCAGACGAATCCAGGCCGCCGCTCATGGTGCGCCCTGTCCCGCGCTCGACGGTGTTGTAGGCTCGCGCCAGACGCGTTATCGAGTCCAGGACGATCACCACATCCTTGCCGAGCTCAACCAGCCTGCGAGCGCGCTCGAGGGTCATCTCTGCTACATCGGCGTGCCGCTGGGCAGGCATGTCGAAGCTCGATGCCACCACCTCGCCGTGGCCGATGGAGATCATGTCACTCACTTCTTCGGGCCGCTCATCCACGAGCAGTACGAACAGCTGAACATGAGGCTGATTTATGGCGATGCCTTCGATCACGGCCTGAAGCAGCATCGTCTTGCCTGCGCGCGCAGGTGCCACGATCAGTGCGCGCTGGCCGTACCCGATTGGCGCGATCAAGTCGATTGCGCGCCGGGTGAGCTCGGGACCCACCTTGGCGGGGCGTCCTGTCTCGAGAGCGAGTTTCCGGTCTGGATATGAAGCCACAAGAGAAGCGAACTCCGGACGCCTGAGCGCGGCTTCCGGGTCCGCCCCATTTACCGACAGCAGTTCGGCAGCCGTCACGCGGCCCCGTTGATCGCGCCCTACCGTCGCGGTGATGAGATCGCCGCGACGCAGGCCCGCCTGCCGAACGAGTTGTGTGGGAACGAACGGATCGCTTGCCTCCGCCAGATAACTGTGCGCCGAGTTGCGGAGATAGCCAGCGTCACGCTGAGGATCGAAGAGGCCAGACGTCTCGCATTCGACGACGATGGGTCCAACCGGGCCTCGAGGGGCTGTGTCCTGCTGCTGCCGGGTGCGCCGATTATTGCGGCGGCCGCCGCCAAATTGAGGGTTGCTGTTCTGGTTGCTGTTCTGGTTGCTGTTCTGGTTGGGCCGCGGTTGATGCTGTTGCGGCTGTTGCGGCTGTTGCTGCTGATTCCCGCCGTTCGGCGCGTTTCGATTACGATGGCGGAATCGGCGGAACCTTCCGCGGCCCTGGCCACCGCCTCGTTCGCTGCCGCCGTCCTCGCCGCCGGATTCTTGCTCAGCGCCGCCGCCGCCTCCTCCTGCCGCTCCTCCTTCACCGGATGAATCGCCGTGGCCGTTCTGTGGCTGCCGGTCGTTGGTCTGCGGGTCGCGCGGAACCAGCGATACCGTCGGCGGCGATGCTGACTCAGACTGGGACGGCTGCTCCTGCGCCGGCGCAGCTTTGGTCGCGGCGTGCGGAGACGGCTCCAGGTACGGATTCGCATCCGAAGGCGCATCGGTGGACGTAGCATCGTCGGGATTTTGCCCGCGACCGCGACGGCTTGGACGTCGGCGTTCTGTCATCTAAATGGATTTTTCGGGTACAGAGGCGCCGGCGACACTCGCCGCAAGCGCATTACGCAACGGGCGCAGCGCGCCATCGTAGCGGTCACTCGATTTGTCGTGTTGATTCGGAAGTGTCTCGGGAAACGCGGGGCCAACTCACGCGGCGTACCCAGGGACCATGCCCTTCAATCTGCGCGCGGTGACGCGCGCCTTGCTCGCACTGCTTCCCTGTACGCTAGCACCCCCCGCGGCGCTTGTCCAGAGGGATACATTTCGGTAAATGGACGATCTATCATACCCTACGGTTGCGGATTTGGAGCAATCGGTGGCCGAAAACCCTGGCGACGCCCAGGCATTGGTGCGGCTGGCCAATGGATATTGGCTCGAAGGCCGAGGTCCGGAGCTGGTCGGCGAGGTCGCCGACCGTGCCAGGAAACTAGACCCATCCAGCCGCGGCGCGTGGCACATGTGGGCTCTCGCTGAATCAAATCCACGCAACCGCACCGAGCGCTGGCGCCAGGTGACGGTCCAGTTTCCCGCCGACGATCTGGCTCGCGCGAATCTGGCCGATAACGCTGCAGCGCTCGCCGGCGCCGAACACGACTACATGGCACTCGACCTCGCCATCGAGACCTACGAAGAACTCCTCGCCAACGCAGCCGAGCCGCTCCAATGCGAGGCTATCGAGAAGGCTCTGGAAGTGTTGCGGAAGTGGAAATTCTGAGCTTCTACGACCGTCCCGCACCGTTACTAACTACGATGCGCGATATGCTGGACGTGCCTAACGCACGAAGCGCGTGTTGGTCTTGTCCAGTTGGTCCAGAGTTTTGTGGATGTCGGTGCCGATCGCTTGAATCCGCGTAACATGATGCGGATCGAACTTTGGATCATACGGGCTGCGCGTTGGACCGCCGCTCACTTCCATCACGGCCTCGAAGTGATAGCTGTGAACTTTGCCAGTCTTTGGATCGCGCCAGGAGCCTTCCCACGCGAGCTGCCTGTTCTTGGGCCAGATGCCATAGGGGAGCGCCATCGAGCGGATCTTGTAACCGGGAACCGCCGAATCGATGCCCATCGCGTTGCGCGCGATCTGCTCCTGCACCACCGCATCGGAGTACTTGTTGAGCATCGCATGCCACACGGTGTGATCGCATAGCTCGAAGCCATTGTCAGCAAGCCACTTTACCTTTTGGAAGCGCCATTCCTTTTTCTGGCCGGCGAATTTCACGTTGTCGCCAAAGAAATTGTGTCCAGCCGCGCCGCCGTTCAGCAGGCAGAACACCGCGCGGTTCTTCCAACCCGGATGCGACTTCGCGAAGTCGAGCCAGATGCCGACGCCGCTGGTGGGGTCTATCTCCAGCTTGCCATTTCGCTCGATGTAACTGAACTGGCCGGGCGATGCGTCGTCGAATACCACTACAACCGGTGACATCCCAACGGGCACGTCAGTAAAGTCCTTGTCCAGAACTTGCGATAGAGTCACCGGTCGGTAGCCGCGCCGGTAAACATCCTCGAGATCCTGCCTGAAATGCTCGCGCGTCCGACTATAAAGCGCGTCGTGATCGCCGATCAGGTGGTACTCGAGGACCGGAATCCGGCCGAGTTTGTTGGGCGGGAGCGCGGCCGATCCGGACACAGCGACGAGTTCCGGCGCGGGCGCTACAGCGGCTTGAGGCGTTTTTGATGACGATGACCGTGCGGGATGTGCCTCACCCGCCGCGCACGCGAGCAGAGCTCCAGCGGTACCGGCGGCGAGGGCAGCAGTAAATGGGCGATACATTCTGATAATGAATCTACGGTTCGGCACGATCGGCAAGAGGCAATATATACTCGCGACGCTCGCCGTTTTGATCGTCGCGGTTTATGCAGGCGATATGTGGCTCGCCACGTGCGGCGGCGGCGGCTGTCCCAGCGCGGCCGACATTCGCTCCTTCCATCCGGACGAAGGTGGTCGGGTTCTGGACCGGGCCGGCAACTTCATCAGCCGACTCGCGATCGTGCGCCGTGTCAACGTACCGCTGAGCGCGGTCCCGCTGCAGGTACGCCAGGCATTCGTCGCCACCGAGGATCGCCGGTTCTACGATCACCACGGCATCGACTGGCACGCTCTCATCCGCGCGACCGTGCGCAACATTCGCGCGGGCGGCGTGCGCGAGGGGTTCTCGACAATCACGATGCAGGTCGTGCGCAACACTTTCGCGGTCCGAAAGTACAGTGGCAGATCGTTCAAGCAGAAGCTGCTCGAAATGCGCCTGTCGCGGTTGCTCGAGCAAAACCTCAGCAAGGACCAGATCCTTGAGCTCTACCTCAACGTTATCTACCTCGGCAACGGCGTCTACGGCGTGGAGGCGGCCAGCCGCGACCTGTTCGGCAAGAGCGTGAGCGATCTGAGTGTGCCTGAAGGTGCAATGCTTGCCGCGCTCCCCAAGGGACCATCCGTCTACACGCCGCGCCGGTCTCCGCGCCGCGCGCTTGCACGTCGTAACCTGGTGCTTGGCCTCATGGCCAGAGAAGGCTACATCACCCCCGCAGCGGACAGCAGTTACGCGGGCACTCCGCTGCGCGTGGCCAAGGTCGAATGGCGTCCGGACGCGTCCGGCGACTCCTACGCGATCGACGCGGTGCGCGATGTCGTTGATTCCGTACTGAAAAGCAGCTCTCGCGACGTCAACGATTTGACCGTGTACACCACGCTGGATGCCCGGGCGCAGGTCGCCGCGGATCGAGCGATCAGACGCCAGGCGGCAGTGATTCAGCAGGAATCCGATCGGCGCGGCCCCCACGTCGAAGGCGCGATGGTGGCGATGGATCCGCGCACGGGAGACATCAGGGCAATCGTCGGCGGGCGAACGTTTGAGCGTGGCGGCTTCGATCGCGCGCTACTGGCACACCGCCAGCCCGGCTCCGCATTCAAGCCGTTCGTCTACGCAACCGCGCTTGCAGCAGGCTACACGCCGGCGAGCGAGGTCGACGACATCCCCATCTCCATCAAGATTGGCAAGACTGTGTGGTCACCGCGTAATGACGGCGGCGAGTACGGCGGCCACGTGACGTTCCGGCGTGCGCTCATGCGATCGGAGAACGCTGCAACCGTACGCGTTAGCCAGATGGTCGGAATTCCTGCCATTATCGCCACCGCGCACCGGAATGGCATTCGTAGCGATCTTCCCAACGTCCCATCCGCGGCACTCGGCGCGCTCGAAGTAACGCCGCTGGAACTCACAACCGCATACGCGCCGTTTGCAAACGGGGGCTGGCGCGTCACTCCGCGGCTCGTCCGTCGCATTCAGACCGCCGACGGCACCATGTTGTGGAGCGACGATAATCATCGTGAGCGCGTAATGGATCCGCGCGACGCATATCAGATAACGTCGATGCTTCAATCCGTGGTGAATTACGGCACCGGCAACGTGGTGCGAGATCTCGGCATCGAGGGACTGGTTGCGGGGAAGACCGGCACAACAAACGATGGCACGGATGTCTGGTTCATCGGCTACACGCCAACTATCGTCGCCGGGTTCTGGTTCGGCTACGACACGCCGCGGCCAATTGGCTACAATGCATCGGGCGGTCGCCTCGCCGCGCCCGCGTGGGCGGACTTCTACACCAACGGATGGGATGAGCCGAATCCACCGGACGCGTGGGCGCCTCCAGACGGTATGCTACCCGTCGTTGTCGATGCGCGCACCGGATACCTCGCGACTGAATGGTGCCCGATCACAGAGCGCGACTATTTCAAGCCTGGAACGCTTCCCACAACACCGTGCCCCGTACACAGTGCCCCGCCGGAGCCTGAAATCGACACGACAGCGATTCAGGAAAAGATCCCCGAAGCCGTCCAGAAGATAGGTCGCGGAATTGGCGGATTCTTCAAGCGGATATTCAAGCGGCCGTAGATGGGCGCGCAGGTTGC
>JBDTIP010000085.1:0-9976 GCA_039936295.1 Gemmatimonadaceae bacterium | reverse complement strand
TATGCAAGGGTGACCTTTTCAGCGGCGGCAATCGACGCAACACGATCTGTCGCGACGACGATGTTGAGGTCGCCGCGACCAAAGCGCGGATGACAGGCGCGATCAACGCTTTCGGTGATCGCGTCGACAATGTTCGGCGTCACAGTTCCTCATGCGTCGCGAGACGCGGCACAAGGATGAACCCGTCGCGGGACTCCGGCGCGAGCATTGGCGTGGTAGTACTCATGGGGACAGGGTCGACTGCGTCGCCTCTCAGTGGCGCACCATCGGCGCCGACACCCGCGACCGGCTCCACAGAGGCAGTGTCCACTTTCGCGAGTACGTCCATGTGCGCGAGGATGCTGTTGAGCTGCGCAGTCACCGCCGGCACGCTTGCTTCGTCGATTGCCAGGCGTGCAAGCTCCGCAATCTTCCCAATTTGTGCTTCCGTTACTGGCATCGTCTCACTCCCGCTCGAGCTTGGTGTAGGCGAGCTTGATGGTCTTCTCCCCCACTCCGTCGTCGTCGAAGACGATGGTTGCCTTGACATCGCGACCCAGTCCGCCGATCGACTCGATTGTCCCAGTACCAAATATCGCGTGTTTGACTCGTTCTCCACGGACGTACACCGGCTCGTCCTGTGATTCGGCGGCCCAGTCGCGCTTTGCCTGGCGCCAGTCGGGAACTTCGTGGGTCTTGCGCCGAGCCGAGTCCGACCACGAGTGACGGCCACTCGTTTTCGCGCGCATGGTCCCACGCTCCTCGAGCATTCCGGCTGGGATGTCGCGCAGGAATCGCGACGGGATCGCACCTACGATCTCACCATTCCGGCGTCGACTTTCCGAGTGCGAGAGGTACAGTTTTTCTTCGGCGCGAGTTATACCGACGTAAAACAACCGGCGTTCCTCCTGCATCTTGGCAGGATCATCGAACGATTGGGAGGTTGGAAAGAGGCCGTCTTCCATCCCGGTGATGAACACCACGGGATATTCCAGTCCCTTGGCGTTGTGCATCGTCATCAACGTTACAGCGTCGGCCGACGGGTCCAGTTGGTCGGTACCTGCGACCAGCATCGCTCGCTGGAGGAAATGATCCAGTGGCGTCAGACCAACCTCGCCACCGTCATCGACAACAGTTTCGACTGCTCCGTCTATCAGGGCGCTCACGTTCTCGATCCTGTCGCGTGCCTGTTCGGGGGCGTCGGCGCGGAGGTAGTCGCCAAAATGCAGCGTATCGACAAGCGCGCGGAGCAACTCATCAACGCTGGTATCGCGCGCCATCTGGTGAAAGCGCGCTATGAGTTCGGCGAATGCTACGAGTCCAGATCGCGCGGCGGGGCGCATGGCACTGAGCAATTCTGGTCGCGCGGACGCTTCGAGCATCGGCAGCGCCGCCCCCTGCGCAACGCCAGCCAGAGTGTCGATGGTTGTGTCGCCGAGTCCTCGCTTGGGCACAGCAACCGCACGGCGAAAGGCCTCGTTATCGGCCGGATTCGCGATGAGCTTGAGATACGCCATGAGGTCTCGAATCTCACGCCTGTCGTAGAATCGTACTGCGCCGACCAGGCGATATGGGATGGTATGCTTGCGAAGTACGTCTTCAAGCGTGCGGCTTTGCGCATTGGTGCGATACAGGATCGCAAAATCGCGAGCGGCTCTCTTGCGTGCGGACATCCGCGACATGATTTCATCGATGACCCAGTCGGCCTCGTCGCGGTCGTCGAGTGTGGCGACGACAGTCGCCGGTTCACCTACGGGGCGCGTGGCGCGCAGAGTCTTGCCCTTGCGGCCCACGTTGGCGCTAATCGCTGCGTTGGCTACCTCGAGTATGTTCGGTGTAGAGCGGTAGTTTTCTTCGAGGCGCACCACGCGCGCATCGGGAAACTCGCGCTCGAAATCGAGAATGTTGCGTATGTCGGCGCCGCGCCAACCATAAATGGACTGGTCGTCATCGCCAACCACGACCACATTTGCGTGATCACCGCCGAGCAGCTTGATAAAGCGGTACTGCGCTCGATTGGTGTCCTGATACTCATCGACGAGAATAAACTGGAATCGCTCGCTCATGCGGCTCCGCAACGCCTCGTCGCGCGTAAGCACTTCGACCGGCAGCGTGAGCAGGTCGTCGAACGTGACCGCATTGGCGTTGCGAAGCGCCGGCTCGAGGTTGCGATAGACGACCGAGGCGTTGCGTGAAAGCGGGTCGAGTGCGAGGGAAGCGTACTCGTCCGGAGACACCAGCGCGTTCTTGGCGTCCGAAATGAGCGACGCGATCGCCTTGGGAGACCATGCCTTCGCCGAGATCCCGGCACCCTCCATCACTCTCTTGATGACGGCGAGATTGTCGTCTTCGTCGTAAATCGTGAAGTTTGGTGCGCGGCCAACCGCGGCCGCGTGGGAACGCAGGAGGCGGGCGCCAATCGCGTGGAAGGTGCCGCACCACATGCCTTTGGGCTCGTGTCCCAACAGGCGTGCGATGCGATCACGCATCTCACCAGCAGCCTTGTTGGTGAATGTGACTGCAAGGATGCGCGATGGTTCCACTCCGTGATGCTCGACCAGCCGCGCGATGCGAGTGGTCAGCACGCGCGTCTTGCCGGAACCTGCGCCGGCCAGGACAAGCATCGGACCTTCAAAGTGTAGTACAGCCTCGCGCTGGGCGGTGTTCAGTCCAGCGAGCGGCTCCGTTTCAAGCAGTTGATTCATGGTCGATGATTATGTCAAACGTTGCGCCGCGCGTGCCGGATTGCAGCAGCAGCCGGCCGTTGTGCCCTTCAGTCACAATTCGTCGCGCGAGCGAGAGACCGATGCCCCAGCCTTTCTCTTTTGTCGAAAATCCAGCGTCGAAAATTCGCTTACGCAGCTCGCGTGGAACACCCGGGCCGTTGTCCTTGACGCGAATGCGTACGCGTCCTTCGGGAAGTTCCTGCGCCGACAGAGTTACGCGCCCTCCGCGTCCGGCCAACGCGTCGATTGCGTTCTTTGCCAGTGACTCGATTGCCCATTCGAGCAGCACAGGATCGCCGTCTACGACGAGCGAGCCGCCGCGACGCACCGAGCGGATCGTGACAGCCTTTGCGAGCGTCGGGACGCGTGCACGAAAGTAAGTCGCAACGTGGTCTACTATATCGCCTACGTCAACCTTCTCACGACGCGGCGGCCGGCCAATTCGTTCGAAGCGAAACGCCACGCGGCGGAGGCGTTCCAGATCGCCGTCCATGTGCTCGAGCGCGTGCGTAAGTACCGGATCGCCGGGCTCGTGATCGCGGAGCAGTTCGATCCAGCCGCTCATGCTCGACAGCGGAGTACCGAGCTGATGTGCGGATTCGCGTGCCATGCCGGCCCAGATCTGCTCGCGGTCCGCTCGCCCGCGAGTTCGCAGCGCATAGATGCCTGCGGCGATGAACATTGCGATGAGGAGCGCCTGAAGGGCAGGCACGATTCGCAACCCTTCGACAAGCCGCGTATTGCCGAAATACACGGTTCCAACTCCGGGCTCAACCACCGGCTTGTTCTCGCGTGCGAGTTCGCGTGCGTACCGGGCGATAAGCGCCGCGTGGCCATGGATTTCCGGCGGCAGGTTCTGCGACGCCGTCACGGTGCCGCGGGCGTCGGTTACGATGACAGGTACGCCGGACTCACGAATCAGAGCGGAGAGATCCTGCAGCGCGGTGGTGGCGGCATCGGGATCCGGATCGCTCAACGCGTCGTACACCCGAGCGTACATCTTGCCGACACGCGAAGCTTCGACGCGAAGATCGGTCACGACGCTTCGCATGTAAAACACGTACCACGTGAGAAGTACCGCGACGCCGAATATCACAGCCCAGAGCGGCGCGGTCCGGCGCACGCCTTACTTGATCACCGGCGCGCCGAAGTACGGCTCGAGCGCCAATGGCACACGAACCGTTCCGTCCGCGTTCTGGTGCTGCTCGAGAATCGCCGCAATGATCCGTGGAAACGCCAACCCCGATGCGTTGAGCGTGTGAACGAAACGGGGCTTCCCGCCGCCTGCCGGACGGTAGCGAATGTTCGCTCGGCGTCCCTGGAAATCCATGAAGTTGCTCGATGAGGATACTTCGAGCCATCTGCCGACACCGGGTGCGAATGCCTCGAGATCGTACGTCTTTGCGCTCGCGAAACCGGTGTCACCGGCAGCGAGAAGCAGGACGCGGTATGGCAGCTCCAGCTGTTGCAGGATTTTTTCGGCGTGCGAGGTTATGATCTCGTGCTCGGCGGCCGACTTGTCCGGATGGGAATAGCGGACGAGCTCGACCTTGTCGAACTGATGCACGCGAAGGAGGCCGCGTGTATCCTTGCCGTGCGCACCGGCCTCGCGCCTGAAGCAGGGTGAATACGCGACGAATGTGCGCGGCAGATCTGCTTCAGGAAGAATCTCATCGCGATAGAGATTGGTGAGCGGAACCTCGGCTGTCGGAATGAGGAAGAGATCCTCATCGCGCAAACCGTACTGATCGTCCTCGAACTTGGGGAACTGCGCCGTTCCCGTCATCGACGCACTGTTGACCACCGCTGGAACCCACGTTTCCTCATAACCATGATCGCGCGTATGCAGATCCAGCATGAGGTTCATGAGGGCACGAACCAGGCGAGCACCGGCGCCGCGGTACACGATGAAACCGGACCCGCTTATCTTTGCGCCGCGCTCCAGGTCGATGAGCCCAAGCCGCGCACCGACTTCCCAGTGCGGAGCAACGCCATCCGTTGCACGCGGCGTTCCCCACGTGCGCACGACAGCATTGTGCTCCTCACCACCGGACGGCACTTCTGGCAGTGTAACGTTGGGAATCTGCAACATCACGGCCGAAAGTTCTTCTTCGGTGGAGCTGAGATGCATCTGGAGCCCGTCAATCTCGTCACCCAGAGCACGGGCCTCTGTCACGAGTGGCTCAGCGTCGACCTTTTCACGCTTGCGTCGTGCAACTTCCTGGGTGATGGAGTTGCGGTTGGCCTTGATCTCTTCGACGCGGAGAATGATTCCGCGTCGCTCGGTGTCGAGCGCGAGCGCATGATCGACGAGCGCACCGCTGGATTCGAGCATCAGGCGGCGCTTAAGGCCATCTCGAATCGCGTCGGGGTTGTCGCGAAGCAGGTGTAGATCGTGCACGTGCTAGCTAGTCGGAAGGCCTGGCAGGAACGACCTGTAGCCGCAGTTTGGATCAGTCGTGACACGCATGTAGATCGCGCGCGTGGTCTTGGTCAGCGCGCTGTCGATTACAACCTTCGAGTAGATCGTCGGTGATGGGTCGTACACGCACACAGCCGAAGCGGTAGTGCGATTCACCAGCAGCACAAACGGCTGGCCCGGCTTCACTACTATCGCCGTGTCAGGCCGGTAATAGCCGCCCGGGGCCGACTTGATGCTGTCGAACGGAGTCGAGAACATGGTCTGGATTCCAACCGATGGCGCGCCTGAAAGCTGATTCACCAGCACGCGCACCGGACTCACGATGATGTTCCCCGCGCTGTCGATGTCAAATCCGACGTCGAACGCACCGGTTCCATCCACCCGAACAGTCGATCGAACGGTGACAGCCAATCCGCTCGGGAGGCTTGCCGACGTACCAGTCAGCGCATAGGCCACAAGCGTATCGGTCGCGACTGGCTGATCGGCCAGAAGCAGATTGGTGTCCTTACATCCAGTGGCGAACGCAAGGCCGACAATGGCCGCGACCGCCGCGGCGGGATAGCGTAAATGCATGCGCTGAGCGGAGCGGTTGAAATTGAGCCACCGGCTGCGGGGCAGAATTCCCCGCTGAGTAGCCTCGTAGAATAGCCCCCGGGACGGTACTTTTCAACGCATGCCGACACTACGCGAGTTGACAGAGGCGATCCAGAGCCGGGCCGGAGTCGAGGCCGTGGTTATCGTTGGCGCGGATGGCCTTCTGATCGAGACCCACCACACCACCCAGAGTCACGCTGAAGCGATCGCGGCACGAGTGCCGGGTGTGGCCACCGCCGCCAGCCTGCTTGGCGACGCCGCCCAAAGGGGCACCGCTGCCCTTGCCGTGATTGAGTTCGACCGCGGCTACGGTGTGATTCTCCGATTATCGGATGAGGCGATGCTATTCGTCTCCGCGAACACCGAAGTGGCCTTGGGCGACCTCGTGTTCGACCTGAGGCAGCATCGGTCCTCGATGGCCGCGCTGGTCTAGAGGTAGCTGAACGTGGCAGCTGAAGAAAACGCGCGTCGGAAACGCGTGCTGGTGGCAGACGACGAGCCGCACATTGGGCGAATCATCAAGATGAAACTCGAGGCTGGACCGTTCGACGTCACGCTTGCCTTCGACGGCCAGGAAGCGACCGACGCTCTCGTCGCCACGGATCCGCAATTCGATCTGATCCTGCTCGATCTCATGATGCCAGAAAAGAGTGGGCTTGATGTTCTGCGCACGCTGCGCAACGAATTGCGGAGCGATGCTCCCGCGATCATTCTCACCGCCGCCGGACAGGATGAACAGGAGCGTGCTGCGCTGGACAGTGGCGCGAACGCTTTCGTGACCAAGCCATTCAGCCCGAAAAAACTGTACGCACTTGTCGCCCGTCTTACAGGCGTACGTGACGGTGAGGACGAATGAGCAATGCGGGAGGCCGCGACTGGGCCGTTGTTCTGGCTGGCGGCGTCGGTTCGCGATTCTGGCCACTCAGCACGCCTGCGCGGCCCAAGCAGTTGCTCCCGCTGGTTGACGAACGGCCGCTTCTGGTGGCGACGCTGGACCGGATGAGAGATCTCGTTCCGGTAGACAGGACGCTCGTCCTTACTAACGCTTCTCTTGTCCAGCCGATTTCCGCGGCGGTACCGGCACTCCCTAAGGACAACATCATTCCTGAGCCGCGGCCAGCAGGCACAGCAGCCGCACTCGCATTTGCCGCCGCAGAAATCGAGCGCCGGGCAGGCCCAGACACGGTAATGATCTGCGTCCACGCCGACTGGGCAATCGCCGACGAGCCGAAATTTCGCTCGACACTCGCCCGTGCCGCGGACATCGCGCGCAAGGAACACGGGCTTGTCACGGTGGGGATCGTGCCCACGAGGCCCGATCCCGGTTTCGGTTACATCGAGCCTGGCGAGCCACTGAGCAATTCTTCCGCGCGCCGAGTCCGACGCTTCATCGAGAAGCCGACGCGTGAGCGTGCTGTTGAGCTGTGCGCGAGCGGGTGCCTGTGGAATTCAGGGATCTTCGTCTGGCGAGTGGGAGATTTTCTGGACGAAGTGCGCAAGCACGCGCCGGAGGTCGCACCAGCGCTCGCAGAGATCGATGGCCGCGCTGACCCGCTGGAGCGATTCTTCAGCACGGTCAAGTCCGTTTCCGTCGATGTTGGCGTGCTGGAACGGAGTGACGGCGTCTACGTGTTGCCAGGCGACTTCGGATGGGACGACGTTGGAACTTGGGCGTCGCTGCACCGGGTCCGCGCGGCGGACGCTCTCGGCAACGTCGTGAGCGGTAATGTGGTCGCGTCAGATTCGTCGAACAACGTGGTGCATGCAGAAGGAAACGCCGTGGTGTTGTTCGGCGTCTCCGATCTGGTGGTGGTGACGCGCGATGGCCTCACCGTAGTCACAACGCGCGATCGGTCAGTAGACCTCAAGAGCCTGGTCGAATCGCTCCCGCCGGACTTTCCGGCGGCGCCATGACAGACCTCTATCTGTATGACGACGCGCTGGCGCGCACATTCGAGCCGTTTGCACTCACACGTCCCGTCTCCGAGCTGCGTGCGGGCGCGGAGTTGCTCCGGCGCCGGTGGGAACGCATATCGAATATCCGCGCTACCGGCTTCATCGGCGCAGCGCATCTCGCCGACTTCGAGGAGTTCGATGCGCCCCACGCGCTTCCCGCCGATGCGGACATCGCCGCCGGCTCGATCGTCGCGAACTCGCGATTCGTGCTGGCCCTGGACGAGCTACTCGATCCGTCCGCCTCAGCGTGGAGATCCAGCGGACAGGTATGCGCAGTACGGCTTTCGCACCCCGTTGCGGCGGCATCGCTCGCAGATGGCACGCTCTCGCTCGAGAGTCTCGCGCATGGTGATGCGACTGAGTTGCGCGGACGGTGGGTCTCGGCGATCTGGGACTTCATCGCGCAGTTACGAACACAACTTGCCGACGACATCGATGTACTCGCGGCGTCCGTCACGCCGAGCGCACATCCCGCGGTGATCATCGGTGACAACCGTGTCACGATCGAGCAGGGTGCGACGATCGAGCCGTATGTGGTGTTCGATGCGAGCGGCGGCGCTATTATGATCCGCCGGGGCGCCTTGATCTCGGCATTTACGCGACTGGTGGGTCCCTGCTACGTTGGCAGCGATAGCACGATCGTCGGTGATCGCGTGGCAAACTGCTCGATCGGAGACAGGTGCAAGATCCGCGGAGAGATCAGCTCGACGATCGTACTCGGCCACTCCAACAAGGGCCATACCGGCTTCGTCGGCCATTCGTACCTCGGCCGATGGGTAAATCTTGGTGCTGGCACTACGACGAGCAATCTGAAGAATACCTACGGTACCGTGCAGCTCTGGACCCCTGCTGGAATGGTGGATACGGGACAGCAATTTCTCGGCACTGTTTTTGGCGACCACTCGAAGACTGGCATCGGGACGATGCTCACGACTGGAACTGTGCTCGGAGCGGGAGCCAACGTGTACGGCTCGGGGTCGCACCCCAAGCACGTCTCGCCATTTGCGTGGGGCGACGGTGAGCCATACGTGGAGTTTCAGGCGGAAAAGTTTCTGGATGTCGCAGAACGAGTTATGAAGCGACGCGACGTCACGCTGACAGACGGGATGCGCCGTCATCTTGCACTGGCGCATGCACGAGGAACGCGGTCGTAAACCGGTTTTCATGACGACGTGACGATACGCGACGAGATGCGAAGCGCCCTGCGCGTTTTGGCGTATCGATGACGATGAGAATGTGGTTGCTCGGCTCCGGAAGCCGTGGAAACGCAGTGGTTCTCGAGTCGGGTGACTCGCGAGTGCTCATTGATGCCGGGTTCGCGGCTTCCATTCTGGTCGAGCGAATGCGCTCTGTCGAGATCGCGCCGGAATCGATTCAGGCGGTGGTGGTGACGCACGAGCATACCGATCATGTGCGCGGCGTGCGGGTACTGAGTGAACGGTATGGCTGGGCCGCGCATGCCACGCAGGGGACGATTACCGCTGCACGCGACCTTATGAGCTGCGGCGCGATTTCGTTCCGCGCTGGCGACGGATTCACTATTGGCGACATTGACCTTCTTTCTGTGAAGTCATCACACGACGCCGCGGAACCGGTGGTGCTCGTCGCAACGTCGCGCACGTCAGGGGTGCGCATCGGTATCGCGTACGATCTCGGGGTCGCGACGCAGAGTGTCGTCGATGTGATGCGCGACCTGGACATCTTGATCGTGGAGGCAAACCACGACGAGCTCATGCTTCATGCCGGTCCCTACCCCGCGTCGGTGCGGACGCGCATTTCCGGACGCAACGGTCATCTGAGCAACGGCGCCGCGGGCCAGCTCGCGCGCGAGGTTGCGCACCGCGGACTGCGGCAGATCGTGCTGGCGCACCTGAGCGAGAAGTGCAACACGCCGAGAACAGCTCTGACTGACGTGGGAAGTGCGATTTCGCGCACGCGGTTTACCGGGCGGCTGAGCGCGGCGCATCAGGATAGGGTGGCCGGCCCGTTCGAGGCCGGAGCACGTAGGGCCTCGGTGCAGCTCGCGCTGGCGCTGTAACACTCACGACTGCGCCGCAGCCAATCTCCCCGCAGCCGTGAGCGGCAAGGTTCCCGGCGGTGGCAAATCGTTTCCGTGGTAAAGCGTTCCCCTTGACATTCTATGGGAATCGTTGCACCCTTCCCCATAGACGCTCTATGGGGACACCATGGCTAAACCTGTTGATCTGTTCCAGGGAACGCTCGACGTTCTGATTCTGAAGGCTGTGAGCTGGGCTCCGGTGCACGGATATGCCATTGCGCGCTGGCTGCAGCAGACGAC
>JBDTIP010000084.1:0-8609 GCA_039936295.1 Gemmatimonadaceae bacterium | reverse complement strand
CAGCGTACGGGTTTGCGGCGAAGTAGTCAGTCGCTCCCTTGTAACCGGTCGGCGCATTCGCGTTGATGTAGTCGGTTGCCTGGGACTGCGTGAAGCAACGAAGCGCGAGTGTGTTGGACACTTGCGTCGTTCCAAAGCGCTGAACCAGGTTGAGCGACGGTGCACCTGCACGGCCACGCTTCGTGGTTATGATGACCACGCCGTTGGCACCGCGCGATCCGTAGATGGCGCCTGCCGAAGGCCCCTTGAGCACTTCGATCGACTCGATGTCTTCAGGGTTAAGGTCAGCGACACGATTGACCTGCTGATCCTGATTGGACGAAATGGCGCCGCCGGCACCGGTGATGCTGTTGAGGCCGTTTCCAAAGGCGGAGTTATCTATAGGAACGCCGTCAACGACGTACAACGGCTGATAGTTACCGTTGATGGTGTTGGTACCGCGCATCTGCAGCTGAATACCGCCGCCGGGCGCGCCAGAATTGGACGTGATCACAGCACCTGGCACCTTGCCCTGGAGCGCACTCTCGATGTTCTGCTGCGGAACCTTGTTGAGCTGCTCGGCGTTGACCACCGTTACAGCGTTCGCAGCGTTGGCTCGAGAAACAGTCGTCGCCTGACCGGTGATGACCTGCGCCTCGAGCTGGAGCACGTCGCGTGCGAGCGCGACGTTGACCGTGTTGTCGTTGGCACCGAGTGAAACTACCTTGGCCGCGAACCCAATGCGACGGATACGGAGCTGGTGCGAGCCAGCCGGGACCGAAATGGTAAAGTTGCCGGCATCATCAGCATTGCCGCCAAGCGTTGTCCCAATAACCTGAACCGATGCGCCGGGGATGGCTTCAGTGCCTCCCTCAACGGTGACGTGGCCGCTCACTCGCCGCGTTTGTTGCGCGCGTCCGAGCGAGGGGACAACGGCGAGTAACAACGCCGCAACCCAAAGACGTGTGACTGACTTCATCCTAACATTCCTCCGTCCGACGAACGTACTCGCCGGCGTGATTGACAGCTGTGGATGGAAAGTTCCTGCGATGTAACAACGAAGGCGGGCGAACATCGAACCGCCCTGCGCACGAGCGAAACTCCTCTGATTGCCTCCTTGCCCATTCGGGGGGGACGATGTGAATGGATGCTGGATCTCTGGCGGATCTAACGTACCGCCAGGTACAGCATGTGCGCAGATAACTTAACGTTAAGGTTTCGTATAGATTTCAGATCGTCAATGTTACGACGGATGATTCGCCCGCTAGCGTACGGAGGCGGACGCATTACTGGCCCGTCGCAGTCCCACCGGCTCCCGAACTCGACGCTGCCCCCCCGCCCAGGCTCCGGCCGATAAGGATACTCCCTGCGATGACAGCACCGGCCAACAATAGCGAGCGCGGAGCCGACAACGACTGAATACGAGTGACCGCTACCGCATCGGCAGGAACTGTGACAGTTCGATTTTCGCCCTCCTCGGTTGTGCCGCCGCTTCGGGTGAGCTCCGTGAGCACAATTGTCATGCGCGCGGCGCCCACGCTCGTGACCCTGCCTTCCAATTGCGCTACGTGGCTGCCGACATCGGCGGCTACTGCATCCTGTGCATTGTCGGTGAGATCCAGCTGTACGTTTGCCCCGACCGGCACGGAGCTCAGTGTGACGGTGGAGTAGGACTGGCACGCCGTTGCTGCGAGCACGAGACAAGCAACGAGGCTTCGCTTCATATCGCATCTCCGAAGTTGGGGTTGGAATGAGCGACAGGCCCGGCGCAACACTCGCGCCGGGCCCGTTTCACATACCGCTGTTACGACTAACTTCCTACTGGTCGAGACAGGCTCCGCCACCGTCCGACGTTGTCGCCGACGGATCGAGCTGGTTGAATGAGCCGTTCGGATCTGTACCGGCTGCTGGGAAATTGGTATTGGTCTGCCGCTCACCAGAATCATAATAGAGGCGGCGCGGCATTTTCAGATTTGCGACCGTTGGTGTCAGGTTCGGGAAACAGGTGCGCTTGTACAGATTCCAAGCTTCCTCGCCTAACTGATAGTCGTTGATATACTCTTCAGTTAGAATTTCGGTGAGAAGCGCCTGTCCGCCAGCCGCCGCCGCCGCATCGGAACCCAGTCCGGCGAGGGCGCGCGCCGCGTTCAGCTTGACGAGCGCGGTCGCCTGGTCTCCAGTGCGATAGGCTGCCTCCGACCATATGAGCAGATTCTCAGTGGTGCTGACGAACGTTTGCGGATACGCTGCCGCGTCTCGCGTAACGCTCACGTAGTTCTTCGTGGTGTCGAAGTAATTCGCGAAGCGGGGGTCGTTCCGGCTCTTGAGCAGGGCTATGAACTGAGGATCAATGCCCATGTAGCCACCGCGACCAGCTGTATTCTGAAACTGATAGTAGAAATTCGTTTCAGCCGTTGGCGTGATCTGGTAAACTCCCTTATAGTCGATCGTGGGACTGTCTAAGCCCAACTGCGCCGCAGCGAGTGCCGCAGTATATGCTGCTGCGCCATCAACCTTGGCGGTATGCATGTAGAACCGCGCCTTCAGGGTGTAGGCGAGCTTCGTCCAGCTAGTCGGATTCCCGGCGTAATTCAGGTCGTAAGTTCCGGGGCCGACGTCACTCGGATTATTGGACGCCATATTCGCGATACCGGCGGACAAAACCTTTTGGACCGAGTCATACACTGCCTGCTGCTTATCCAGCGTGGGGTTCGACTTGCCCTGGAGCGCCTGGCTATATACCAAGTCGCCGAACAAATCCGCGCCCGTCCCCATCAATGCCCCTTCCATGATTTGCCCGACGCCGAGCGTATGCTTGTCGTTGGCAAATAATGCAAGCGAATCCGCCTTCTTCAAATCAACGAGGCCGCCGCCAGCGTAGAGGCTTGTATGTATGCCGTTGGTTGTCGTCTCATCATGCGCGTACTGGTACACCGAGATGTACTGGGAAATCAGACCCTTGAACTGCTGGGCCCACATCCCCGTTGTGCGCGCCGGATCGCTCCCCCAGTGCGACCAGAGGTTGGACTGCACGCCGCCGAGCAATTGCTGCGCATTCGCAGCAGTCGGTCGGTTTGGATCGGTACTAAGTTGTCCTCCGGAGAGAAAGTCTCCTGAGCACGCCGCAACGCCTAGCAGAGCCAGCGCCGCGACCGGTGCGATCTTCCATGGTTTTATCACTTCACGGTCTCCTTGTGTCTGGCGGTTGGCCTAGCGGTTGAGGCTGATCGAAACAACGAACGACCTGGTCTGTGGACTGTTGAAGTAGTCAACGCCCTGCGTAAGGAAACCGCCGCCGCCGAGGTTGGCCTCTGGATCGAGACCAGTGTACTTGGTCCATGTGTGGAGATTGCGGCCCGCGATACGAACATCCGCGCTCGTAAAGCCAACCAAGTTCTTCACCCATGCCCCATCGAGCGCGTATGTCAACGACAGTTCGCGAAGCTTGACAAAGCTTCCGTCTTCCACGAACTGCTCTCCAACCGGACCAAATCCGCCGCCATTGCCGACGAACCAGGCATCCCAGGCGGCCATGTTGTTAAATGGCACAGCGCCGACTCCAGGCCCAGCGACGTTTGGATAGATTTTGGTATCGAAGTTGACGCCGAACTGACCGTTCGTCGTGCTACGAACATCCGTCGCGGCAGATGTTCCCTTGGCAAACAGGATGCCCTTGGTCCCGTTCCAGACTGCACCGCCCTTACGTACATCAAGGAGTCCTGAGAACGTCAGCTTGTTCCAGAGCTTGAGCGATGTTGTATAGCTCATGGTGTACTTGGGATTCGGGTCCGCAATCACGCGATCGGTTGGATCTGGAATCGGAAGCCCGTTGGCGCCAAGGAACAGCGCGTTGTTCTTGTAGCCGCCAGGAGTTGCGGCGCAGATCGCATCAATGTCCTTCACGCCCGAGCCGTCGTAGTTCAGCTTCAGACCACGTCCGCAGCGAATGAAATCCGAGCCGCGAATGACGCCTGGCGCGTAACCTAAGGTTGAAGATCCGATGGCGCCCGTGAAGCCTTCATTGTTGTAGGTGATGAATTGTGCGCCCAGCAGATTGTCGACACTGCCCTTGTTACGAGCGAACTGCGTACCAAGTTCGAGGGCAACATTCTTGGTCTCGATCGGGCGAATGTTGAACGCTAGCTCGATACCACGGTTACTCAGAGTCGCACCGTTGGCAAGCTTGGAGCTGTAGCCAGTCGCAGCGGCACTCGTCGGTACGCTGATGATAACATCCGAGGTGTGCTTGCTATACGACGTAATCGAGAGATCGGCGCGCTGGCTGAGAAAGCCAAAGTCTCCACCGAACTCGAACTCCTTCGACCGCTCGGGCCGTAGCGCGTCGTTGCCCTGGCCAGTACTGCTGGCGATTCCGCCCGGTCCGAACCGAGTATTAATGGCGTCCCCGTAACCGCTGCCGAATGTCCGGCCGGTGCTGAAGGCAGTGATGGTGCCATAGACTGGCGGCTCCTTACCGGTCTCACCGTACGCTGCGCGCAGTTTGCCGTAGCTGAACAGGCCTTTCTGGTCGCGCTTTCCAAGAGCATTGGTGAACGTCCACGCGGCGCTCGCCTTGGGGAAGTTACTGCGCCTGTTGGATGCGCCGAATGTTGAGAATCCGTCATTGCGCACGCCAAGCGTGAAATAAAGCTGGCCATACAAGTCCGCGGTGGCCTGAGCGAAGTACGACTCGATGTGAGCAAGCGATTCGTTCTGATTGGCCGTCTGGGACACCGTATTCTGCAACGCGAGCGGAGTCGCAGCGAGGAGCTGCGTACCATTTGAGGCCAGTGCTCGGTCGCGGCGAGAGTTGAGATTCTGGCCCACGGTCAACGTGCTGGCGAAGTTGTCGCTGAAGCTGTGAGTCGCAGTCGCGGTGAGATTGTGGTCGATCTCGAGGAAGTTTTCGTCAGACCGGGTGACCGTTCCCGTGGTCGTCGCTGCCGAGGTGAGCGGGAGCGACTGAAGGCGACTGTCGGCATAGTTGTCCGCACCAAGCGTCTCGTTGAACGCTAGCCAGCTTGAGGGATGCCAATCGGCCGTAAAGCTCGCAATCTCGCGGTCAAGTTCGCTCCTGTTGCCGGGGTTATTCAATACAAAGAACGGGTTGTCGTAAAATCCCGCCCCTTCCAACGCCACAACGCTCGTCGCATTTGGGAAGCGATAGGGCCGCTGCAAGCCGAGACTGTTCAGGTACGGCAGGTTGTTGAAGTTCGGTGGAGTACGCAGCCCACCCAACAGAACGCCAGATGTGTTGGATCCCTGCTGGACGTAGTTACCGCGCGTATCGATGAAGTTGAAGTTACCTCCAACGCGGAACGTTGAAGAAACTTCTTCGCTCCCCTTGAGACGGAAAGTTGCGCGGTTGTACTTGTTCTGTGGACCGACGAGGACGCCGTCCTGATTGGTCAAACCACCCGATCCATAAAACGTGGTACGATCATTCCCGCCGGACACCGATAGATTGTTGTCGAACGTGTAGCCGGTGTTATAGATCTCGTTCAAATGATCATAAGTGGACGTGCCGGTGGGAATCGCCGCACCGAAGCTGTTGCTGCTTACGGCGCAGTTAGTCTTCGTGCAGGCAGCGGTCACGCCGCCATCGCCCTGAGCATAGCTTCGCTGCAGCGCCATATTCCCAGCGTCGATATTGTCCACGTTGGTACTGGACGTAAAGCTGTATCGCGTTGGCCCGGAGTGACCGGATTTGGTCGTTATGAGCACCACGCCATTGGCCGCGCGCGCGCCATAGATCGCGGCAGCAGCCGAGCCCTTGAGAATGTCTACAGACGCGATGTCGTCTGGATTGATGTCCGAAGCACGATTTGCCGTGACTGTACCACCATCGCCGCCAGTCGTCGACGAAGTGGAGTTATCGATCGGCACGCCATCGACGACGAACAACGGCTGATTGGTTCCGGAGAGCGACGATCCACCGCGGATCTTGATGTCCGCCGATGCACCGGGCTCGCCCGATTGCGTGCGGACGACAACTCCTGGGGCCTTGCCTGCGAGAGCAGAAACGATGTTCTGCGGTGCAGCGGCGCGAGTGATGGAGGCGCTATCGATAGTATTGATGGTTACGCCGAGCTTCTCGCGAGTCGTCGATGTTCCGGCACCCGTGACCACTACTTCGCCGAGACGGAGCGGATTGCTGATGAGGGCGAAATTCTCCGTGACGTCGCGGCCGCTCGTCAGCGTGATCTGCACCGACTTCGCCGTGAAGCCGATGATGCGTGCCGTGAGCCCTACGGTCTGGCCGGCTGCGCGGTTGCCAGCAACCACGAAGGAGTAACGGCCGTTGTCATTTGTCTGCGTTCCAACGTTCAGTGATGGGATGAACACACTCGCGCCAGGTAAGGGCGCACCAGCCTCATTGGTCACGCGTCCGGAAATGGTTGTCCCGGACTGCGCCAACGCCGCCGATGCAACCATCGCACTCGCCGCGATGACTGACAGGATACGTTTCAGCATTTTGTTGGGTCTCCTCCATGATGCGCCGTGAATCGACGCGATTGGTGCGTACGCGAAATACCAGCGGTACCACCTGCTCAAACGGAAAGGCCACCTTCCCGTTCACTACCTCCTGCACCCCCCCCGAGGAAGGCGGCGGCGCGGCATTGCGATGAACCGCCTCGCGCGGTGCGTCGGAGACGGACTAAGTGCGTAACTAACCCTAGCTAAAATGCCGCTAAGAACGGCGAACGCCATAGCATAAAGATTTCTTAGTGTTGTACTGTAACGTACAGATATGTCGCGCCCCGCGCGGCGGTCTGCGGCTTCGCGTAACGGACCCAGCTAGCTTATATAATCTTTAGCCAGAGCGGATCATGAGAGTCCGAGCGTTGTCTGGGTCAGCGGCGTTGACTTTTTATCTTGCAGTTGCGACTGGGTGTGCCGCGCGGCCCTCATCGCAGCCAGCGGAACGAGCGGAGCCAGCACCAGAAGAGGTCGTGCTCGAAGTTGACAATCACAACTGGTCCGACGTACTGATCTACGTTGTGCACGACGGCAGCACTACTCGGTTTGCACAGATCACAGCAGCGAGGTCTGAGTCGATCCCAGTTCCATCGCACTTGGTGGGATCTAACGGCATTGTCCGATTCGTCGCACATCGAATCGGCGGACTCGACGACTACTACAGCCCGGCAGTGTCGGTGCGGACGGGGCAGACGATTGCGCTCACGCTAGAAGGGCAGCTCAACATGTCGAGCATCGGAGTTTGGTGACGCTCGCGTACTCAACCGAAGTCGCGATTCTCGTTTAGCTACGCAAGAAGTCGTCACCCACGGATATCGGCGCCTACTCGATAACCTCGGCTCGCGATTGCAGCAGAACGCCGGCGCCGCAACAGAATCGGTACCGTTTGTGCGAGGATGACGACTTCCAACGACGAGCGGATCCCCTAGAACTTCACCGTTGGCGCGGCCTGACTCGAAGCCGGAGCATCATAGTACGTTCGCGGCTTGGCGCCGGTGACCTTCGCTGTAATCGCCTGCGGAAAGGTTCTGATATACGTGTTGTACTGCTGTACCGCGGTGTTGTAGTCGCCACGCGCGACAGCAACGCGATTCTCAGTTCCTGTAAGTTCGTCCTGCAGCTGCAGAAAGTTCTCGTTGCTCTTGAGCTGCGGATAATTCTCGGCGATCGCGAGCAATCTTCCGATCGCGCCGCTAGCTGCCTGATCCGCCGCGGCCATCTGCGCTGGATCGCCGGACTGAACAGCGCCAGCCAGCCGCGCGCGCGCGTTTGCCACGCCGATGTAAACGGTGTCTTCCTGCTTGGTCACGCCCTTTACCGTCGCCACCAGATTCGGAATCAGGTCCGCGCGGCGCTGCAGCTGCACCTGTATCTGCTGCTTCGCGCTCTGCGCCTGCTCGTCCAGCGTTTGAATCTGGTTATAGCCACAACCGGTCAGCAGGAGGGCGGCCGGTAGCATCCATGCGATAAGCCTGTGTTGCCTGGTCATCGGTAGTCCTCTCAAGGTCTCGTGTCCGGGAGGCCGGCGACATATGCGACGACGGCCTCCATCCCAGTTAAATATGCCCCCAGCACCGCCTGGGCGCGCTCCTTTGGAATGGCTTTTGAATCACGCATCTGCTGTGCAACAGCCTCAAACGGCGCCGCGTCGATTCCTGCGAGTGTGGCGACTTCCCGCGCTATCTCGGCGTGACCGTGCGGCGGAGTACGGCCGGCGAGCCGGAGCACTCCACGAAATACGATCGTGAGTGTGCTCAGGCTCGCGGTCAGGAGCTTCAGTTGTTCGCCAGCGTCGTTGCCTGCGGTGAGAACGGCACCGCGCAGCCGCAGTAGCACTCCCATTGCCTCACGCTCGACTTGCAGTCGCAAATCGCCAAGCCGAACGGATATCCCGGCAAATGGGGATTCTCCATACAGCACCTTGTTACGCTCGAGTATGTCGGCGTACTCCATGGGAAAGATGTCGCTGCAAGATCGCCACTCCTGCTCCGTGAACGTCATCGGCGCATGATTGCCGGCGTCACGCCATGCTCGCGTTACCGCTGCGAGCTCGCGCAGCCGCCCGAGCGGAACGTCGTCGACGATCACGACGACGTTGAAATCGGATTTCTTCGCAACGTGCTCGCCGCCGCCCGCCGCTGCAGATCCGT